>JAFAPG010000026.1 GCA_019247235.1 Acidobacteriota bacterium | reverse complement strand
GACAACCTTTACCAACGCAGATCAAACTTCTCCCATTCGAACCTTCATCGCTGCCGATGGCAATAGCGCCACCCCCAACATTGATGTCGCCAGTGCCGTGAACGATATGGTGCTTGATACGGTAGCCTTTGGCCCCGCCCTCACCGTAAATAGCTTGGGCGGAGTGCAGGTGCAGCAATGGGTTGATGCGACGGCCGGCGCTAGTTCGAATATTGCGGGCCTGGGATCGTCCTCTCCGGGAGCGCCCAGCGTAGCCATGACTGAAACTCTCAGCGGCAGTGCGCGGTGGACTGATGCTGCCGTTTCCATACGTGCCATGCAAGCAGATGTTGGGATCTCGATCACGGGCTCGTCAGCGCTTTTTCCGACCAACCTTTCCTATACCGTCACAGTGACCAACAACGGTCCCTCAGGAGCGACCGGGGTGGTCCTTACCGATACTTTGCCGAATGGTCTCACGTTCGTTTCCTCAACTGCGACTCAAGGTTCTTGCAGCGGCACAGCGCCCATCACTTGCAATCTTGGCACCATCCTTTCCCAAGCTAACGCGGTCGTCACCATTACGGCAACGCCCTCTGCTCCAGGAAGTTACACCGACTCGGCGGTGGTCAAGGCTACTACCACGGACTTGAATACCTCAAACGACTCTGCCACTGGCGTGGCGTTTTCCGAGTTTGCTGCCTGTGCATCAACTCCAGGCGGACCCGGGGGCACACTAACTGGAGTCATCAATACCTATTATCCGGGACTGGCCACCGCCGCAGCTGGGTCTACTTCGATTTCAGTCGATGCCGCACATGTCGCGGGAGCAGGAACCCCCATTGCGGCTGGCGACTTGGTGCTCATCATCCAAATGCAGGATGCCGCCATCAACTCGTCAAACTCACAAAATTACGGCGACGGAAGCAGTGGTTCGGGGTCGACGAATCTCAATAATTCTGGCGTTTACGAATATGCGACCGCTACCAGCCTGGTCGGAAATACCCTTTCCGTGAATGCCGCCGGGCCCACTGGAGGTTTGCTTTACACCTATACGGCCGCCAGCGCCAGCTCCACCCAGGGGGCTCGCAGTTTTCAAGTGATTCGGGTGCCTAATTACACGACCGCCACCTTAGGCGCTAACTTGACGGCGTCGGCGTGGAACGGTCAGAGCGGTGGCGTGCTCGCGCTCAACGTTTCCGGAACGCTCACCTTGGGTGGAGCGACCGTCCATGTTGACGGGCTGGGGTTCCGAGGTGGAGCAGGTTTACAACTAAATGGCAATGCAACTGGAGCAACCAATACTGACTATCGCTACACCGCGCCGGCGACTTACACGGGAACGGTCACGTCAGGCGCCGACGGTGCTAAAGGAGAAGGAATTGCCGGTACCCCGCGCTGGGTCGAATCGGGCGCCACTTTTCTGAGCACGAATCAGACCAGTTATCCCGAAGGATATCCCCTCGGAAGCATGGGACGGGGGGCTCCGGGTAACGCCGGGGGGGGTGGAACGGATGGCGATCCGGCCGTGCTTAATGATCAGAATACGGGCGGCGGAGGCGGCGGCAATGGTGGTGCCGGTGGCCAAGGGGGCAACTCGTGGAATTCGAACTTGGCGGCGGGCGGGCTGGGCGGTTCTGCCTTCCCGGCCACTATTACTCGCGTGGTTATGGGTGGCGGAGGCGGAGCAGCAACCCGCAATAACAGTGATGGGGACAACCAGGCTAGCAGCGCTGCTGCCGGTGGAGGCATCATCATGATCCGCGCCGGTGACCTAAGCGGCGCAGCTACGCTGACCACCAACGGTAGCAACGCTTACAACAACACGGCGAATGATGGCGGCGGGGGCGGAGGCGCCGGCGGCACGATCATCGTTCTTTCCGCCCTAGGTCACGAAGGCGGACTCACATTGCAAGCTCGAGGCGGCACAGGCGGGAACGCCTGGGGCGCTCAGCCGTTTTCGACCACCGATCGTCATGGCCCCGGAGGAGGCGGCGGTGGGGGAGTCGTGCTGCTTTCTGGCGCACCTGCCAGTTCAGATGTCTCGGGTGGGGCGAATGGTACTACCCTGAATACTCCCGGGGTACCATACGGCGCCACTGCTGGTTTGGCAGGTTTCACACTCACTAATCTCTCCTCCCCATCCAGCCCGGGTCCGGTATCGGCTTCGAGCTGTAGCGATCTATCCATCACCAAGACAGGACCCCCGAATCCCGTTCTCCAGAATTCGCCTTTCACCTACACGGTGACTGTGCGCAATCTCGGGCCATCGACGGCCACAACAGTAGTAGCGGTAGATATCCTTCCCTCCCAAGTCAGCTTTCAGTCGGTCTCGACAACCGCGGGAAGCTGCAGTCAGTCGGGCGGGGTTGTCACGTGCAAAATCGCCAGCATGGCCAGTGGCGCTACCGTCACCATCACGATTGTTGTCATCGCCGTCACCCCGTCGGTGGCTGTCAATACTGCCATCGTTAACTCGGCGACGCCGGACCCGGTCTTGTCAAATAACACGGTTACGATTTCAACCATCATTGAATATCCCAATGCCGTGAGGATGAACTCCTTCACCGCGACGAACAATGGAAACAGCGTCGTGCTCGCCTGGCGCACAGGAGGTGAAGTCCATAATTTAGGCTTTAACCTCTACCGCGAAGTTGCCGGGCAAAAAGCCCGCCTCAATGATTCCTTGATTGCCGGTTCGGGGCTGTTGATGCGCCAAGCGCTCGAACAGCACGCGGCGAAGGCTTACGCTTGGATCGATCCCTCCCCGTTAAGAGGGGGACTGTACTGGCTAGAAGATATTGACGTGAGCGGAATCCGCACGTTACACGGGCCGATCACCGTTGAAAATAACGCTGCGCTGCCCGGGTCGCTTACGGGGGCACTAACGGTTCGCCAGCTTTTGAAAAATGCGCCTGCTCAGGTTGGCGTGACGACTGGGAAGCCGATTACCAGTCCTTTCCGTGAAACCGTTGTCGTCCCCAGAATTTCGCCGCAAAAGCAAACCTTCGGCTTCGAGCTGGCCTCCCGCGCAGCGGTGAAGATTTATGTCGATCACGAAGGGTGGTACCGGGTTACGCAGCCGGAATTGGTTCGCGCCGGTCTGGCGTCGTCGCTCGACCCCCGACTGCTCCATTTATTTGCCGAGGGAGTGGAACAGCCGATTCGAATTACCGGAGCCTCGGTCACGTTCGGTCCCCAGGCGGCAATTGAGTTCTACGGCACGCCGATCGACACGCCTTATTCCGGGCAACGAGTGTATTGGCTGGCGGCGAAGGCAGAAGAGGGCAGACGAATTCAGCTCTCCCCGGCCGGGGGAAGTTCCGGGCCGCGACCGCTAAGCTTTATGGCTAACCTTCGACTCTCGCCCCGGACTACTTACTTCGCCGCTTTACTCCAGGCCGATCGCGACAACTTTTTTGGCTCGCTCATCTCACCCGCCGTGGATGTCGAGACCGCGCATTTGTCGCATGTTGCTCCCGGTCCCGGAGTCCTCGAGGTTGAGCTGCAGGGTGTGACATTGGGGCAAGAACATGAGGTCACCGTTGCAATCAACGGTACAACGCTCGGAGATTTGCACTTCACGGGCCAGGAGGAGGGGAAGGCTCGGTTTTTGATTCCCGACGGCTCTCTTGTGAACGGAGCAAATTCGATTTCCCTGATCGCCCAGCAGGGAGACAACGACCTTAGCTTAGTGGATTACATCGACCTTTCATTCCCCCACAGCTTCACCGCAGAAGGCGACATGCTAAGGTTCACCGCCGGTGTCGGGCAAAGCGTCTGGGTAAACGGTTTTAATGAACCGCCCGTACAGCTGCTGGACATTACCAATCCGGCTGAACCCTTCGAGGTGCCCTTTCAAACCCGAGTGCAGGGCGCGCAATATTCACTCGGTGCCACGATCCCTTGGGCCACGAACCAAATGCGTACCCTGCTGGCTGTTTCGGCCGCCCAAGTGATGTCTCCCGCGGCCATCGCGGCGCATTGGCCTTCAACTCTGCATGCTGCCCAAAAGGGAGCTGATCTGCTAATTCTGACAGCCTCAGCGTTTGCCGCCGAGGTGCTACCGCTTGCTCAATTGCGCCGCAGTGAAGGTTATCTGGTATCGGTGGTCAACATCGATGAGGTTTATGACGAGTACAACTTTGGCGAGCGTACGCCAGACGCAATTCGCGCTTTTCTACGCGGCGCCACCCAATCATGGACGCACAAACCCCATTATTTGCTGTTGAACGGGAATGCATCACTTGACCCGCGAAATTATCTCGGTTTCGGCTTTTTGGATTTCGTCCCTACGAAAATTGTGGCGACGTCTGAACTGATGACCGCCTCAGACGATTGGTTTTCGGATTTCGATGGCACGGGCTTCGCCCAGATCGCCACCGGCCGCTTGCCCGCCCGCACCTCCGGCGATGATCAAACCATGGTTGCCAAAATTGTAGGCTACGCGACCGCCCCAGGCGGAAGCTGGACAAACCAGAGTATGCTGGTCGCAGACAGTGACGATCCCACCGTCAGCTTCAGCCAGAATGCCAAGGCGGTCGAGAATCTGCTGCCCGCGACAATGAAGATTTCCGACATTTTTGTCGGATCGCTCGGTGGCGGAACAGCTCGGCAAGAGGTTCTAGCCGGAATCAACAACGGACAACTGATGGTGAACTACAACGGCCATGGGTCGGTTCAGGTGTGGGCGAATGATGTTCTCGACGACCTTGCCGCGTCATCTCTCACCAATGGCGACCGGCTACCGGTATTTTTCATGATGAACTGCTTGAACGGCTTTTTTGACGACGTATATACCGAAAGCCTGGCTCAGGCCTTGATGCTGGCCAGAGCGGGGGGCGCAGTCGCTGTATGGGCATCCTCGGGGCTCACCGTTCCTGATCCCCAGTTTCAGATGGATCAAGCCTTGGTGCGAACGCTTTTTTCACAACCAGGCACTCGATTGGGGGACGGAATCCTTCTCGCGAAATCCGGGATCAGTGACCCAGACGTGCGCAAAACCTTTATTCTATTTGGCGATCCGCTAATGCAATTAAAATGGAACCAATCAGGGCCCGCGGTTCATTAGACCGTTGCAGTATTTGCCATCCATCAGCCTCTGCCATTCCCAAGTGACAAACGTGATGATCGGAAGATCTTATTTTCTGTTTTTCTCTCCAAGCCGTGAGATTTATCGTAGAATAACGTTTTTCTTGGGCCTGATGTTTTCTCGATATGGAAGGGCCCACGGGGAGAGTCATGCCAATACGATTGCGCGCAGCGTCGATGGTTTTCTGTCTCACAAGCCTGCTGGGTGTAGCGCCCTTGCTCTTTGCTGCCGATGGCATTCCTCGAGCGGCGTGGAAACGAGCAATTGGGCAGCCACTCGAGAATGCGGGAGGGCGAAAGCCAAATTTGGCCTCCTCGGGAATGATCGACGATGGCTATTGGCAGGGAGCTCCGGTCGGCGGATTTGGTGCAGGGACATTTTCCCGAACCTACCGAGGAGATTTTGCTCGCTGGCATTTAAAGAACGGTGTGCACAAGTATGAGACGGTATGGTCAAACCAGTTCGCCATGTACCAGCAGCAGGAGGGGACAGAAGGCGTGGCTCAGGTCTTAACTGCAGGGCATCCGGAGAATTCGAATCTTCTCGGTTCATGGACTTGGAATTACCCGGTCGGAGCAGGAGATTACTACGCACTCTATCCCAAAGCCTGGTACGACTATCGCTGGCAAAAGTTTCCCGCCCACGTATTCGTTGAGCAATTCTCCCCGATTCTGCCCAACAACTATCGCGAAAGTAGTTATCCAGTTGCGGTTTATCGTTGGCATGCGATGAATCCCACCGACAAAGCGGTCACTGTTTCCATTCTTCTCTCCTGGACGAATATGCTGGGATGGTTCCGCGACTTTGGTCCGGACCTCAAAGGTCGGCTGAATCCTGGAAATTACAATCGCTTCGTCTCCGAAAAGCTGCCTGCACGCGGCAATATGAAAGGCATTGTGTTTGATCGCACGCGACCCGGCCGAATCGACGATGCTTCTGACGGCCAGTGGGCGATCGCATCCGAAGAAGCTCCAGGGGTTGAAATCAGCTATCAAACTACCTTCCAGCCGAGCCGCGGGGCCGAGGTGTGGCAGGCGTTTTCAAAAGACGGCCGCTTGTCGAATAGCGACCAGAGCTGGATCAGTAGCGGCGAGAATCTGGCTGCCGCCATCGTCGTGCGCTTCGTGCTTAAACCGGGGGAAACACGGGTTGTGCCGATCGCAATCGCCTGGGACATGCCGCTGGTTGAGTTCGGATCAGGGCGCAAATGGTATCGTCGTTATACCGATTTCTATGGGACCACGGGGACGAACGCATGGAAGATTGCAAAAGAGGGGTTAGTGAATGCGCAGAAGTGGAGCGAGGAAATCGATGCTTGGCAAAGCCAGTATGTCAATGATGAGAGCAAGCCCGCGTGGTATCGTGGCGAGCTTTTCAACGAGATGTACATCTTGGCCGACGGGGGATCTTTCTGGGGCCGCACCACAGATTCGGCAAAAAGTCTAAGCCCCACCTTTTCGTTCATGGAATGTTTTGACTATCCATTCCACGCGACCCTCGATGTCTTGTTCTACGGCGACATGCCTCTGGTCAGGTTTTGGCCAGAGCTTGACAAGCAGGTTATGCGACAATTCGCCGATACCGTGCCCGAGGATCTCACTGAAAAATACATGTGGATTTGGAAGTCCCAGCAGACCAAGTCCGAGCAGTTCCGCTTGCGCAAAGCCAAAGGAGCGGTGCCGCACGATCTGGGCAT
>JAFAPG010000023.1 GCA_019247235.1 Acidobacteriota bacterium | reverse complement strand
TGACCGCGTGCAGGATGTCAGTGCCCACCATGACTTTGGGTGGATAGCTATAGAACAACAGCAAGAGCAGCATAATGATGCTACCGGATCCTACCGATGTCATGCCCACCAGAAATCCTGCCAGCAAGCCAATGGTGGCCATGCCCGCAAATGATTTTGGGGTAGGCGGTCGCTGTGCGATCTGTTCCTCGATTCTGCGTTGCAGAAGCAACAAAGAGGAGATAACAATCAGCAAGCCGCCTACCACAATCTTGATGAAATCATTGACTCCGGCGCCATAGGTCGAGCGCATATGCTGTAAGAGCTCGACACCCAACACCGATCCCGGCACGCTGCCAATGGCCAGCGATACAACTACTTTGCGCCAGACGGTTCCTTGGCGTAAATGAACCAAGCTCGAAGGAATCTTGGTTAGAAAGTTAAAGGCGGCATCCGAACCAACAGCGATAATCGGAGATACGTGCAGACCGAAGATCAACAGTGGGAGCAGCAACACTCCACCACCCAACCCGGTCAAGCCAATGAGGAAGCCGACGGTGAGGCCCATAAAAACGGTTAAGGTGATCAGTTCCATGAAATGTCGTGTTTATTCGCCAGCCGCCAAGCTGGGCTCCGGACTCACGCCGATGAATCCCTGCCGCTCGAGGTGGAGAATGATTTCCTGTGCGGTTTCCTCGGGACTCAATTCCGTGGTATCGATCGTGAGTTCGGCGTCTCTTGGCACCTCATAAGGATCGGAAATCCCGGTAAATTCTTTCACAATGCCAGCTCGCGCTTTGGCATAGAGGCCTTTGCGATCGCGTTGCTCGCAAATCTCAAGAGGCGTAGACACATGAACTAGAACAAAACCGCCGTACGGGTCAACCATTTGACGAACTTGTTTGCGCACGGCATCGTAGGGTGCGATGGGTGCGCAGATGGCAATTCCGCCGTTCTTGGTGATTTCCGAAGCCACATATCCGATGCGGCGGATGTTGATGTCGCGGTGCTCTTTTGAAAAGCCCAGTTCCGAGGAGAGGTGTTTGCGAACCAGATCACCATCGAGAATCGTAACCGGGCGGCCGCCCATTTCCAGGAACTTCGCAAGCAGTACATGAGCTACCGTGGATTTGCCAGAGCCAGAAAGGCCGGTGAAGAAAATCGTGACCCCCTGCTGGTGGCGTGGCGGGTAGCTGCGACGCAACTCCCGCACCACCTCCGGATAGGTGAACCAGGCGGGAATTTCCCTGCCTTCATTAAGGCGGTCACGCAATTCAGTGCCGGAAATATTTAAGACCCGAGCGCCCTCGGGGATTTCTGTGTCCGGCACATAGCAATCGCGGTTCTCCAGGTAGACCATCATACTGAAGGGCACCATGGTAATGCCGATATCCTTCTCATATTTGCGGAACAATTCTTGTGCGTCATACGCTCCATAAAATGGCTTTCCGCTTGTGTCCTTACCCGGACCGGCGTGATCCCGCCCCACGATAAAGTGAGTGGCACCATGATTTTTGCGAATAAGAGCGTGCCAGATGGCTTCCCGCGGTCCTCCCATGCGCATGGCCAGAGGCAGCAAGGACAACCTTACCGTGGCGGGCGGATACTTGGATAACAAGAGCTGATAACAGCGCACCCGAGTGAAGTAATCAACGTCGCCTGGCCTGGTCATGCCTACGGAGGGATGAATTAAAAGATTGGCTTCCACGGTTTTGGCAGCCCGAAACGTCAGTTCCACGTGAGCCCGATGCATGGGATTGCGGGTTTGGAATGCAACTACGCGCCGCCATCCCACGCGGGCGAATTCAGCACGTAGCTCGGCCGGGGTTAGGCGGAGCGTCTTAAAATCGTAGTGCGATGGGAGCTGGAGGCCTTCCAGTCTCCCCCCCACATGCCAGGGCTTGCTTTGGTTGAGAAGATAGTCGACGCCGGGATGCGCGAAGCTGGTCGTGCCGAAGACGCTTTCGGCTTCGGCCTTGCGGTCTGGCTTCCAGACTTGCTCGACGTAAAGGACTGCATTCATCACGCCTTCGGGATCGCGCAGGGCCACATGGCTCGAACCAGGCTCAAGCTTGGCGGCAAACTCCTCCGTTACATCCAGAGTGATTGGCATCGGCCACAAAAGGCCGTTCGCCAGGCGCATGTGCTCGCATACCCCCCGGTAGTCTTCCTCATTCATGAAGCCCTCCAGGGGTGAAAAACCTCCACTTAAGAGCAGCTCGAGATCACAAAGTTGGCGCGCTGTGAGGTCCCAGGACAGCCAATCGCGAGAGAGAGACTTCAGTTCCGCCTTGCGTTCGGGGGAGACAAGCAGCTGTACTAATTTGCCACCATGTGGTGGAACCAGATGGCTCGTCGAACTTGTCAAGTTATGAAACCTCCGGGCGATGATGAATTTACTGCTGATTCGGACCTGGGCATCAAGCCAATGCGGGACAAAGACGGCAAAGCGGCAGAATAAGGTTCAGCCCACCTGAAACTTGAATCTTAGCAAATTTGACGAGGAAAATGCGTGCAGCCGGGGCGTATTCAACTAGTGAGAATAATTTTGCACTTTGCGGGGCTCAATTCGAAGTTCGCTGCGGCTAACTTCCTGAAGATGGCTCATCTTCACTAGCTGTTCTGTCTTAAAGGCCCAAAACAGACCGATACCGTAAACCGTTCCGGCCACGGCAAGCTGCACTGCGAGCTCGAGATAATTGTGGGGCACGAACCAGAGTTTCATCGCGAGCAGCGTGCCCACCATAGGAATACACAGAAGCACAGGTAGGGCATAGGCTTCTCGCAGGTAGGTTAAAATCGCCACCTCCAGCTCACGGCAAATATGCTTGGGCAAGAAGAAGATCATGGTGACCGCCAGGGGTAGGGTGGTTCCCAAAGCCGAGCCCACGATGCCAAACGAATGCACCCACCAAATGCTCAGCACAACGTTAACCAGAGCTTCAACAAGCGTCACCATAGCCCAGGTCTGATGTTTGCCCATCCCAAAAAGAATCCGCACAGATGCGGATTGAGCCATGGCTAGGGCAGAGGGGGCAGCCATTAGAACCAGGACGGGATAGCTTTGAGCCACGTAGGCCCGGCCCACCCATGCTTCAATGATCGACTTTCCCAGAATGAGCAGAATTGCGGTAATGGGAAGGGTAATGAAGGCGCAAACCCGGTTCCCCAGAAGGAAGATCTGCCGCAGCCGGTCCCGCTCCCCGGTGGCATCAAATTGGCTGGACATGGAGACCAAAGTTTGCGCGAAGGTTTCAACCACCTCTTCCGCGTAGTCCACGATGCGGTCTCCAATATTGAAGTAAGTGATCGCCGCGGAGGATAGGAAAGTGCCGATAATGATCTCATCGCTCTTGAAGCGCAAGCGGGCGGAAATAATCAGGATGAAGCTGATTCCGCTGTAATTTGCGATCTCGCGCAAGGTCTGCCAATTCACCAAAGCCAGAGCCAGTCGGATACGCAATAGGCGTAAGGCGAAGAGCCCTCGCACAATTGAGGCCAGGATGGGAAGCCCGGCGGTAATGCCGGCTAAGGTCAACAGGCCATGGCCATGTCGAAGCGCGATCACGATCAACAAAGCGCGTACCAAAGTCACGGAAATATCGGTGAGGCTCAGAATGTCAAATCGTTGAAAGCCCTCAAGTACTCCGCCCCAGACGCCGAGAGGGAAACCGAGCGAGACGGCGCTACCCACAATCAACAAAAGCCAACGTGCGGTGGAATGAAATTCGGGCGGGATGCGAAAGATCTGCCCCACGTTGCTGCTGACCACGATGGTGATGCAGAAGGCCAATGCGCCAATTGCGCTGTAGCTGCAAAGGCTCGTGCTGATCACCTTTCCAAGGTTGTCCCGGCAGCCCAGGGCTTTGGCTTTAGAAACATAGCGCACGACCGAAGAACGGATGCCTAGATCAAGTAAGCCGTAGTAGCCCGTGATCGAGAAGATCAGAACCCAAATTCCAAAGGCAGCATCCCCTAAACGATGAAGGATGAAAGGAGAGAGAAATATCCCCACGACCACGTTAATGGCCAATGCCATTCCGTTCGAGCCGACGTTTTTGACGATGCGTGATTTTTCAATTCTTGGCATCAGAGGGACTATTCCTTGCCGGTGAGCGCTCCGTCATTGGGCCCTCGCCCAACCCGCGATTCCTTCCCGGGCAGCGTGACTGCCAGGCCTTCGCCAGCAACGCGTCGGTAAAGCGAAATTTTCAGCACAAGTGGGAAGGCCAAACCTACGCAACCTTTGCTCCATAAGGTAGTTATGAAACCGCAAGAGGACCCGCGAGAACGCATGGGCTCGGCTAATAATCGTGCGCCCTGAGGCCAGGGAATGGCATGGCTGCACTTCCCAGGCCGTTGGCGAACAAAATCGCTCCACCCAGAGCCTGTAGGCAGACTATCAGCACAGTCCGTTGTTGGTAGGTTCACGTCGCTCTTTTACTCCGACCAGTTGCTGAACAATTCGATGGACATTAGATTCAAAGGCGTGGAACTCTCCACTGCGGCTTTGCTGTTAGCCCTGTCACCTGAAACAAGTCTGAAGTGAAATTGACTGAGGTCATCGACCTGGATGCCGACTGCTTGCCTTGACCATAACACCGACAATTAGAAGAATATCGTGTATTCCGTGAGCGTATGTTCTGCATTTGTAACTTTAGGTGCGTTTGGCGGTTACGAATGTAACTTGCTTATCCGGCGGGGAATGGCTGAACCTAGAAAGCCATCGGGGGCGGCCTTATGAGAGCCGGAATTAGACCTTCTCGTCCTCTGGCGCCAGGGCAATCGGCTTAGGCTCAATGGCCATCAACTTTTTGCGCTGTGTTTGTTTGCGCTTCTTTGTCTCTCTCTCCTGTTCCTGCCTCTGCTCCGCGCTATATATTTCGAGTGCGCTCAAACGGCTTTCTGGTCGAGAGGTTGCATCTCGCAGCAGATTTTCAAAATGTGCAGCCATGCGCAAGATGGTCGCGCGCTCAAATAGCTCTGTGCTATAGACCCAATGACTAATGGTGTGCTCTTTCTGCTGGATAAACAATGCAAGGTCGAACTTTGAGCGCGTGATCGGAGCAGCAAATGCGTCCAGGTTGAGGCCTGGCAACTCCCGGTGCGTTTGAGGAACGTTCTGCATTACAAAGAGCGCTTGCACGATAGGATTATGGCTGAGTTTGCGCTCGGGTTGTAGATCTTCAACCAACTTATCAAAAGGTATGTCTTGATGAGAGTAGGCCCCCAGGGCGACCTCGCGCACACGCAAGACCAATTCGCGAAAGCTAGGATCACCAGAGAGATCGGTGTGTAGAGGTAACAGATTAATGAAAAACCCAATGAGGCCCTCTGTTTCGGCGGTCGTGCGATTGGCAATATCAGTACCCAAGACAATATGCTGTTGTCCAGAATAGCGAGCCAGAAGCGCTTTGAAGCCGGCAAGCATTGTCATAAAGGAGGTGACGCCCTGCTGCTGACTGAGGCGTTGTACGCCGTCGGCAACGTCCTCGGCAAGAGAGATTGCCTCATGAGCGCCGACAAAGCGACGGGCCTCCGGACGTGGACGGTCGGATGGAAGTTCAAGCAGAGGTGGTGCTCCACGGAGATGTTCGCGCCAATAGCTCAGCTGATTTTCTAGCGTCGTGCCGGTCAGCCAATTGCGCTGCCACATGGCGTAGTCGGCGTATTGGATGACGAGCTCCGGTAGGGGAGAGGGCTTTCCTTGCAAAAAGGCGCTGTACAGGGTACCCAACTCGTCGAAGAAAATGCCCGCCGACCAGGCGTCGCTCACGATGTGATGCATGGTCAGCAAGAGCACGTGGTCCTCAGCATCCAATCGCACGA
>JAFAPG010000015.1 GCA_019247235.1 Acidobacteriota bacterium | reverse complement strand
GCGCGAGCCGGCATTTGTTTCCGCCGTCAGCCTGTGACGGGGGAGGCCCTCTTCAGCTGCCCTCGCTAAACCAGGAGATCACCTGCCGCTACTATAAGACGACCGCCATCCGCGGCCACCGGCCCACGCGCGAGTACTACGAACAGGCGGCGCCGCAACTCGGTCGACGTCTCAAGGGTTGGCTCCCCCAGAATCCGGATGCCCGCTGCTTAGACCTAGCCTGTGGATGCGGAGATCTGCTCTATTTGCTTGAGCGTCGCGGCATTGTTTCGACCACCGGGGTTGACCTGTGTGGAGACGAGTTGAATCAGGCCCGCTTGTTCGTGCAGGGCAAATTGGTATTGCAGGATGCGGTGGAGTTTCTCAAGGAGCAGCCGGACGGATCGTATGACTTTATTAGCGCTCTCAATTTTCTCGAGCATCTGAGCAAAGACAAGCTGCTTGCGGTCATTGAACAGAGTCGCCGGGTGCTAGCTCCGGGTGGCACGCTCATTGCCATGGTGCCGAACGCTCTCTCTATATTTGGTAGTACAACGCGATATTGGGATCTTACACATGAGTGGGCCTTCACTCCCAATAATTTTCGCCAATTGGCGGCCCTCTGCCACTTCGATCCTGGCATTGAATTCCGAGAATGTGGTCCCTTAGCCCACGGTCTCCTCAGCACATTGCGGGTTATGGCATGGACTCTCATGCGAGTGGCGATTTCTGCGTGGTTGCTGGTTGAGGTGGCAGATCGCAAAGGCGGTATTTACACCATGGACATGCTGGTCCGCCTGCGCCGGCCGGCCCTTGCAAACGTGGAGTGAAAGCGTGCTGCGGATTCTTTTTCTCGGCGAGAATTGGTTTGGCAGCTGTGCACGGGCATGTTGCTACGCGTTGCGGCGAGCCGGATGCGAGGTGGCGGATATTGATATTCAGACCATCGCGCCGCAATGGCGGCGGTTAAGGAGTCGCGGCTTGGCTCGTTTGCTGCGCCCGCTGATCATTCGTGAATATAACCAGTTAATCCTGAATACGGCACGGAACTTTCGGCCCGATATCCTGCTCGCGTTCAAAGGGTCTCTGGTCGAGTCCCGCAGCCTCCACGTGCTCCGTTCCTGGGGCATTAAGCTTTACAACTATTATCCTGACACCTCTCCTTTTGCCCATGATTGGCAATTAGCTCAGTCGATTCTGGAATATGACTGCATCTTCCACACCAAGAAGTTCTGGTTTAAGAGCCCGCCGGCGGGAATCGATCAGCGGCGTCTGGTGTATGTGGCCCACGGATATGACCCCGATGTCCATCGTCCGGCTTCAGTAAGCATTCCTCCCATCGAGCACAATCGGCCAGCAGTGCTCGTCATTGCCGGACACTCGGCGGAGAAGGAGCGCCTCTTATCCTCATTGGTGCGCTCCCGCCCAAAGCTGGATTTGGCGATTTACGGTCCTCGGTGGAATGAATGTTCTCAATCAGAAAATCTTAAGCCCTTCGTCCGTGGCTACGCCCTTTACGGCGCCGAGTACGCTCGGGCGATCAGCTCCGCGGCCATATGCCTCGGTATTCTGTCGGGACACGTGCAAGGGGTGTGTCAGGGCGACGAGGTCACGACCCGGTCCTTTGAAATACCTGCCTGCGCAGGATTCATGCTGCACCAACGTACGTCCGAACTGCTCGAGCATTATCGCGAGGGCCAGGAGGTGAGCTGTTTCGCCTCGATCGAAGAATTGAACGAGAAGATCGACTATTACTTGGCACGACCGGAGGAACGCCGGGCCATCGCTCGGGCGGGACACAAGCGATGTGTCCCAGCGTATTCCTACGATCGGCGTATGGCTGAGATCTTGCGCTGGCACGAGCAAGCGAAAAGGATTGTTCCCCCCGTGGCCGCCACACGATCTGCTTAGGAGCGCGAGTTGTTGCGAACTATTCTGCAGCGAATGAGTCGTAGAGTGGTCATTAAGCGGCGGTTCAGCCGGAGGTTTGGTCGCGCTGCGTTGTTTGTGAGTCCGGCCTCAGCCCTACGATTTTGGCGTCCCGGGCTTGACCACGCCGATCCAACCCTGCTGCGGGCTGCCGAGAAGACGGTTAAAGCGGGAATGGTTGTTTGGGATATTGGAGCCAATGTAGGACTGTTCACTTTTGCCGCGGCTGCTTTAGCGGGAACTAACGGTAGAGTGTTTGCTGTTGAGCCAGACCTTTGGTTGGTTTCACTCCTCGAGAGATCTGCCGCCATAGAAACCCGGCCTCGTGCCTCGGTGACGGTCGTGGCCGCCGCGGCCTGGGATCGATTGGACCTAGCATCCTTACAGATGTCGTCTCAGGGGCGATCTAGCAACTTCCTTGTCCCTGGAGCACTCCGAACTCCAGGATTGCGATCCCAATGCGGAACCACCATCGCCGTCACCTTGGATTGGTTGTCGGAACATCTCCCACTCCCCGACGTATTGAAAATCGATGTGGAAGGCCTGGAGGCGGCGGTGTTGCGGGGCGCGACGAAGGTCCTACATTGTCGACCAAAGATTCTTTGCGAGGTCTATTCCCAAAATCAACAAGAGGTTGCATCAATTCTGGCAAGATACCATTATCGATTCCATGACGCGGAAGATGCATTGTTCCGAGGTGTCGAATTGCCCACCTATAACACCCTGGCCATTCCCGACGAGCAGTGTGCCGCCTCTCTGGCAGCGGTACCTGTACCATCCTTACGACATCATTCCGGAGAGGATGGCCGGCCATGAGCCATCGGCCAGGCGTCTCGCGCCGTGAGTTTCTGCTCGGCGCCACCGCACTGACGCTCTGGGGAAGCTGGGCGGGCGCCGCCACCCACGCCCGGCTGCGGCTGGGGGGGCCGATCTTTTTACAATCTGACGATCCAGGAGAACTGGCTCGCGAGCATCGGCGATTAGGTTACCGCGCCGCCTACGTACCGCGTGTATCAACCCACGATTCGGCAAGAATTGCCGCTATGGCCAAGGCTTTTGCGGCCGAGGATGTGGTAATTGCCGAAGTGGGCGCCTGGAAAAACCTTATGGACCCTGATGACACGGTCCGCAAACAGAATTTCGAATACGTGACCGAGCGCATGGCGCTGGCGGAGGAGATAGGTGCGCTCAATTGTGTCACCATTTCCGGCTCCATGAATCCCAAGCGTTGGGATGGGCCCGACCAGCGAAACGACTCGAAAGAGTTCTTCGAAGCAATCGTCGAGAATAGTCGCAAGATTCTTGACAGTGTTAAGCCCAAGCGATCGAAGTTTACTCTGGAGATGATTCTTTGGACTCCTCCAGAAAGCGCCGACCAATACCTTCGTCTTATTCGGGCCATCGACCGTCCGGCGTTCGGTGCACACGTCGACATGTGCAATATCATCAACTCACCACAAGAGTTTTATACCAACGGCGAGATTACTCGCGAGACTTTCAAAAAATTGGGGAGATGGGTTGTGTCCTGCCACGCCAAGGATCTCTGGGGAGATGGTGGACACTTGGCCGAGACCATACCTGGCCGAGGTGGCTTGGATTACGCCGCATACTTAAATTCAATTGCGCTATACGCCCCCAATGCTCCACTGATGCTGGAAC
>JAFAPG010000013.1 GCA_019247235.1 Acidobacteriota bacterium | reverse complement strand
CTGAGGGAGGCTTCATGGCACTTCGATTCAATTCTCTATACTGGGCCGCCAACCGCACCGGAGATGACGCTGCGGCCTACCAGACTTCGATTGTGTATTATGCAATGCAGGGTGCACAATGTAGCACGCACCTATTAGCCCGTCAACCGAGATGCCAACCTTACCCATAATAATCCTGGTCTTAAATCATCAGTGATTCAGTAATAATAATGATGAGCGCACGAATCGCCCGTCCTACACAGGTTCTTCCCTTTTTCCTTCCGCCGCCATGTCGAAGTTCTGATGTTAGCGCCAAAGATTTCATTGCAAGCTGCCGGAATGCGGCTACGCCTCTTGGCTTCAAGAGGCTAGAGAAACTTCGCCCCGGTGTTCGTTCCTAGGAGAGTTCATCGATATGCGCGTAGCGGTAATTGGCGGCACCGGCCACATAGGAAGCTATTTGGTGCCAGCCTTGGTCGAGTTGGGCGCCGCGGTAACCTCGGTCAGCCGCGGAATTAGGAACCCATACGTTCGGCATCCGTTATGGGAGCAGGTCCAGCAGGTGCGGTTTGATCGCGCGGTCGAAGAGGAAAGGGGAGCCTTTGGGGAGCGCATGGCGCAACTGAATGCCGACGTTGTCGTCGACCTGACTTGTTATCGCGAGGAAAGCGCTCGGCAGTTGATTGTAGCGCTGGCGGGCAGGATAGGACATTTTCTTCACTGCGGCACGATTTGGGTGCACGGTCCGAGCTCCGAAGTGCCGACCAGCGAACAGCAGCCCAGGCGACCGTTTGGCGACTACGGGTGTCGAAAGGCGGCGATTGAAGCGTTCTTACTGGAACAGGCGAGTGAGCGGCGCTTCCCGGCCACCGTTCTTCACCCCGGTCACTTGGTAGGGCCGGGATGGGCGCCCATCAATCCCGCTGGCAACTTCAACCTTCAGGTTTTTTCTGATCTGGCGAGCGGCAATGAGATCCTACTTCCTGATCGGGGCCTCGAAACCGTGCACCACGTCCATGCGGCCGACGTCGCGCAGGCATTCGTCAAGGCCATAAAGAACCGAGATGTGGCTCTCGGCCAGAGCTTTCACGTAGTCTCGCCCGCGGCCTTAACTCTGCGCGGCTACGCAGAGCGGATGGGGGAATGGTGGGGCCAGCCGGCGCGCCTGCGTTTTTTGCCCTGGGAGGAATGGCGTAAGAATTTCTCGGAGAAAGATTGTACGGTTACCTGGGACCACATTGCCCACTCGCCCAATTGCAGCATCCACAAAGCGCGAACTCTTCTGGGCTACGAACCCCGCTACAGCTCGCTCGCGGCGGTCCGGGAATCTCTAGCGTGGCTGGTCGAGCACCAAAAGGTGCCAGACCGCGGGACGCGCTGGAGTAACATTGCTCCCCCAATTCGAGAGACCTGATGGCCGTTCCTGCGGTTCCGTGTCGGGTGTGCTGATCTCTAGCGAGAAGGGGCTGCTGGGATCGAGGTGGGCTGGCTTCGGCCTTCGGATTCCTTCCAGTGCACCATCGGCAGGCCTGCTACGGGAGCGCGAAAATATGGAATCCGTTTTCCCTTTAAGGAACCGATATACAAGGTTTGTAGGTCGCGACCACCGAAGGTGACGCTTGCCATCCAGGGCGCAATCCCCTGCCCGGTACTGAACAGCACCTCGTGTGTGACGGTGTTACTTTCAATGGCTTTTTCGAGGGCATCGACTTTTTGTGGATCACCTTCGTCGAGCAGGATGCGCAGATCGCCCTCAGGCGTCAGCACAAACAGCTTGTCGGAATACACCATGGTTCCCCAGAGATTTCCGTAGCTGTCAAAGGCGATTCCATCGGGCCAAGCGCCCTTGCCGAGAGTTGTCGGACCGAAGATCTCGCGGTCGCGCAGGCCTCCTCCTTCATCAACCCGCAAGCGGCTGATGCAACCGCCGGTGGTCTCAACGACGTAAAGGAATTGTTCTCGGGCATCGAAGCGAATCTCATTGGTAAAGCGAAAGCCGTCGGACACAATGTGAAACTCGCCGTCGCTATATCGCGCGATATAACCGTCGGGCAGGTCTTTGCGGAGTGCGGACATCCAGTTTTTAGTGCGCGTCGATACCGTAATCCAGATCCGCTCCTTTGAATCGCGCAGCACAAAATTTACTTTCCCAATGGCTTCTCCGTCGATGGTGTCGGCCAAAACTTTAGAGCGACCATCGCGGGTCATGACCTCCAGGCAATCAGTGCCAAAGTTGGAGATCAGAATGTTGCCGTTCCGATCAAAGGCAAGCCCATTGGGCAGAGTTCCTTCGAGAAATCGCGAACCCTCGATACCTTCCTGCTGCGAGTAGGAAGAAGTCTTGGGCACGATCACGCTCTGGTTTCCGTTAGAGGCTATCCGTACGACCCCGCCGCGCGCATCCGCCACCCAAAGGGTGCCATCGGCTTCGGCAAGGATGCATTCCGGTCGCTGCAGCTCCTGTCCAACGTAGGCGACAGCGCTCTGCTCGATTTCGAAATCCAGCACAGGGTTCGCTTTTGCCATGTTGTCCTCAGATTTGCCGTAACCAGCGGGCGGGCTGAAACTGCGCTTGAGGCGATGACTGCTCGAACATAACAATGCCCCGAGTGTGAGTCAACAGTCGCCAGCGACGGCATT
>JAFAPG010000953.1 GCA_019247235.1 Acidobacteriota bacterium | reverse complement strand
TGATGTTAGGTATAACTGACGCGTCGAAGCCGATCTGCTTGAATTTGCCCGCTAGATACGTAGAGGGAACTACAATTTTATCTACCCGTTTGAGTATGAATCGGACAAGGTTGGAAGCGGCGAATTTCTTCCACTCCCGAGCTGTGTGGTAGTGGAGCACAAATCTCTTCCGTCGCAATCTGCTGATCATCCACACCGGAATGCAGTTCAACACAAACGAACTGTAGGCGGCAGAAAAAATATGGACAACGTCCACTTTCGCAGCTGCCTGCCAAACCAATGTCAAATAGATCGGAAGACGAACGGCCGTTCGAACATAACGAATCGTCTCCATTATTTTCAGACCCTTGGGTAATCGCGGGTTATTTGGAACAAAACAAGCTTCGAGCTCAGGGTCGTTTTGCCAGCGCCGCAGGATTAGCATTGCCTCAACTTCTTGGCCGCCACTGACGCTGGCACTTACTGGTGCAATGATCAGTACACGCAAACGAATAGAGAAGCACTCCTTGAAGCGCTCAATTGGCTCGCATCCGAGCAATCGACGCGAGTCGACCAGCCCTGGTGTGCTGTTTAAGCCAATGCTTGCTCGAGAAGAAAACGGGATAGATTGCTCTCATCCAACGGAATTGCTGGTCTGAGGTGACATCGAAAGGACTTGCCAGTTCGTATCTAAGACTCTGGAGCAGGTCGCCGATACACAGCTCGAGTGCGGCAATCTGGTTTTGAGTAAGACAGCGCTTCCACCTGTGGATGGGGCTGGCGGCTAATGACTGGTCGAGAGATCGGAAGGATGAATTGGTACTTTTTACAGCCCCAACAGCACCTACTCTGATTCTGGCATAGTCCAGATCACAGCTGACAAACCGAGAAACTTCAGCTAGGACTCTGGGCGGATTACTAACGAGATCCTCAAAATGCACTTCCAGGTAGTCAGATACGAGCGGTCCCGCCTGCTGACGACCTGCTTGAACCTTCCAGCGCCAGTGTAAGCCCGCAACTAACAGGGACCTGTGTTTCTGCCCGGGAAAAGGTCGGATGAATCTCTCGATATCCATCGATAACGCAACGTCGTGACCGTCGCGGATGATGTGAATAAAACACGCCTCCGGCATCTGAGATTTGATCTCCCCCATGCAGAGCAGGTTGTCAGGCCCCCAAACGGCCCATCGCTGAAGGCCTTGACGACGTGCGACCTCGTTCATAACAATTCGTAGGAAATCCGCGTTGCTCCTGCACTCATTCAGCACCTTCGCACGAATGAACTTGTCGTCAAGTCCTGAGGCCTGATGTATTTTGCTGCCGATCCAGCTATTCATCATTCGTTTCGCGTTTCGCGCTATGCTCAAGTCGCCAAATTTGGGGACCAGGAGATCGAAAACGGCAGGCTCGCCAAAGAAATGCGCGAACCGTCCACTCGAAAGTAGCATGTGGTAAAGGAGTGTTGTACCGGAACGGGCAGAACCTACGACGAATATCGGAATACCAGTCCCGTTGTCCTGACGCTTGCCTTGTACCTCCGCGAAAGATGCCCTCATGTGGCTGTCCTGAGTGGTAGGACGGACGCCGGGGCAGACAGCGGGGAAAATGCATGCGCCAGTGCTTCTCTAGTAGGAATGGGTTGTTGCCATCCCAAAGCTTTCAGGTGTTGGTTTGAAAAGGAGTGCCCTCTCCAAGCACAAGCCGCCTTATAGGGCGTTAGTACAAGTGGTATTTGGCCAGCACTATATTTGTGAGCGAGTCCATTCAGATAGCACAGGCCTGAGATCGCGATAAAAGGCGTGCGAACTGCCCGAATCTTAGGAGCCAAACGACGACAGACCGCGAGATACTGAGAAACTGTCGGAAGGTCGTCATCAACGACGTTGTAGGTTTCATTCGCAGCTTCTTTCGTCGTGGCGCAAAACACAACTGCGTCAGCACAATTTTCAACATAAGTTGTTGGCACGCGAGTGGTGGACTTCACGTGCAATAACAGATTGCCTAGCGATAGCCCCATTCGTGGCGCCAAGGTGTTGTGCCCGGGACCATAGATGTAACCGGGTCGCACCACGGTAATCTCAATGCCAGTACCCGATAGGTATGTCCGAAAAAGATGCTCCTGCCATATCTTCGAATGCGTATACACGTCCCGCTTTTCCGGGTGTTGTTCAATGGCAGAATGCTCACTTATCGGACGTTTTCGGTCTGCAAGGGCAAGGTCGTAGACATTCAAAGAGCTGACAAGCACGACGCGTTGAGGACGAGCGCGCAGGATAGCTTCTAGCAGATTCCTCGAGCCTAAGACTGCAGTCGCAAAAATAGTAGCAGGCAAGCCTCGCGATTCTGTAGCCAAATGGTAGACGACTCTGGCGCCCTCCGTGCAGCGACGCATGTCTGCTGGAGAGAGGAGATTGCCATGCACGATTTCAGCTCGTGCTGATTGGATTGCCGACCACGTTGAATTAAATTTTCTCGTCTCCGGTGTGCCGCGAACCAGGCACCGCACTGAGGCACCTTTTCTTAGGAGCAACGATACAACCGATCTGCCCAGGAAGCCCGTTCCCCCGGTAACTAGACAATCCGCTGCCGTTCGCATACCGCAAGCCTCGGGTGTGACAAGACTCGATCTACGAGATCTGAGACCCTCAAAATCAAATCATAGCTAATCGGTGGAGCACAATCTTGACGGATTGAGCGGTAGAAAGCAGACATAAGGAATTGAAGGCCAGAGAAATAGCCGAATTCCCCTTTAACCAAACGAGCTGCATTGCCGTTAGCATAGGCAAATCTTCTCCAGGCGTCGCTGTATCCGCTGAGCAAACTGCCGATGACTCCTCGCACAGTGGGAGTTTGATTCGCGGAAAGAATTCCCGAGGTGAAATCAAGGGACAGACTACCCTTGGTTCCGAATATCTGGAACTGATGGATTAAGGGACGTACCGTTGACGACATAATTGCGGTTGCTGTGGGGGAGCCGTCCTTGATTAAAACTCTCATTTCCGTTGGCATAAGCTGCGGGCAGCCGCGGTAATTGGACCATACCTGGGTGTCAACCACAGGGCTTTCTCCAGGCAGGAATTCGACGATTTTGTTAAAAATATGGTCGGCGACATTTTGGATGAGTTTCCCGGGAAGCCCTCGCACCCAGTGATCGGAATCCGACAGAACCGGCCAGCCAAATGGGCCGAGCAGATCGTATCCGAAGTGGCTGTTCATGTGTACCACTTCTCCGATCGCTCCCGAATCCACTATGCGCCGCATGTCGCGAGAAATGGGGTCAAAATAATATCCCCAGCCCACCGTTAACTTTCGGTGTGAGGCTGCAGCGGCAGTCAATAGACGCTGGGTCTCAAAATGCGAACAAGCTGCTGGCTTCTCTACGAAAACGTGGCAGCCATGCTCGAAAGCCGTTATCGCAAGATCGAAATGGCTTTGCGGCGGAGTCGCGATATGAACTACATCCGGTCGCTCCTTTTCGAGCATCTCAGAGTAGTTCACGTAGACTTTTGGAACCGAGTACCTAGCGGCTAATTGCTCGGCCATGAGCGGCTCTCGATCGCACACGGCAACTAACCTAACGTCTCGAATGTGTTGGATTTGCGAGCCGTGATTTTCAGCAGCTTTACCGCAGCCGACTAGTGAAATTCTAAGAGCCACCTTCTCCTGGTTCATGGTTATGGAGGGAAGTCTCAGATGCCCGCCATGACAGCCAACATTGATGCCACCTTGATTTTCGCATGGTTCTGAACAAGTTAAGTCAATTTTTTGCGCCTTTCTGCACCCTGCTGCATCGCCCTGGCAGAAACAAAGTGGGCGGCAGGTTCGTGCCGTTCGCGACCCTGCCAAGCGTAGTACCACTCCCGCCGCTTTCGCGGTCCTTTAACCGCGTTCATGCGATCATCGACCGGCGGCAACTCGGCCCGCCCATTCCGATAAGTTAAAATGACAGCATTTATCACCAACGGTGACATTGGATTGCATACTTATGGTTACATTTGCATCGGGGCGCTGTCTCGCGCTTACATTCCTAATTTACGCATCTCTATACATCGGAACGTCCTCAGCTTTGGCGCAAGATGTCGACCGGCGGCCGCAGGAAAACCATGTCACCTATGTCATCAGGCCGTCCGAAACCGATCCGTCCATCTCGCACTTCGATGAGCCGAACTACGTAATTTTTGATCGCAATGCAAGCCAAGAGGCTGAGCTCGTTGTATTTCTGCCTGGTACAAATGGAATGCCTCACGACTCGCTATTGCTGCGCGTGATCGCGGATCAAGGTTACCGTGTAATTGGCCTCGAATATAACGATAGTCCGGCCGTATCGCAGACCTGTCCGCGCGATCCGCAACCGAGTTGCTCTGCGGATTTTCGGCAAAAACGAATTTTCGGAACTAACGTCACCTCGGTTGTTGATAACACTCCCGCAGAGTCTATTGTTAATCGACTGACCAAGCTGTTGTTATACCTGGAACAGCAGCACCCCAACGAAGACTGGGGACAGTACCTGGCCAGCGGTGACCTAAATTGGAATCATATTGTCATATCTGGCATGTCACAGGGAGCCGGAATGGCTGCGTACATCGCGAAAAAGAAGCCGGTCGCCAGAGTGGTACTGTTCTCAAGTCCCTGGGATTTCTTGGGTCGCTCCCGAAGGTTGGCGCCTTGGATCTTCGGCCCCAGTGTTACACCTCCGGATCGTTGGTTCGCCGAATTTCACCGTCGAGAAAAGACGGCTGACCTGATTGCACGTGCCTACGAAGGCCTTCGTATTCCGGAAACGCACATCCGAGTCTTCGATTTGGATCTTCCCCCGGGCGAGGACGTCACTGGAAACAATCCATTCCACGCCAGTACGATTAGAAACCCCGCCTATGTTCCCCAATGGCGATTTCTATTTGGCAGGTCCGCCGCTTCTGGCAACGACTAAAGTTTTAGAGACGGCACTGATCGGTCTGATGTGGGCAAGGTTGTTACGATGCTGGCTATGAAGTTTCCTGAACGCGGGGTGCGCACGATCACCTCCCAAAGGGCAACTTTTAAAACTCATGACTCCCCACCAGTCACCAGCGAAGCGGCTTACCATAGCAAAAAATCCGTTGATCGGGACAATGTCGCGCAATCTCACCACCCGAATATTGTCGGGTGCGAACAAAACTACTCCTCGCGCGGTCGCGTCGAA
>JAFAPG010000793.1 GCA_019247235.1 Acidobacteriota bacterium | reverse complement strand
GGCCTGCTTCAATTGATCACTCTGTCCACCCAGGCATTCACGTACTTCGAATTGAAGGGCGGCTTTCTCGAAGGTACGCCGGACGACCTTCCACCTGATCGACGAGAGAAGTACGACCAGAGTCGGCGAAATTCAAAGGTTCTGGTTAAAAAATTAACCGTTTCCGGGCTGGCAAGGCGCGAAGCCCTCCAACTGTGACTGAACACCGCTCCTCGGCAGAGGTCCGGGATACTGTGCTCAATCTCTGCACCCCTCCGGGGCGTTATTTTCGAGCCTCACCGTCTCGGGCTCGGGTATTTCCCAACTTCACGCCAACCCACTCCGCGGTGCGTCCACCAGAGCAGGGATCTTTGGTTCAGCAGAACTGCACACTGGCGGAGGAGTGGTGAAAGTTGCCACCTTCAATATCAATAACATCAACAAGCGGCTGGATAATCTGTTAAGTTGGCTGGCCACAGCACAGCCCGACGTCGTCAGTCTGCAAGAGCTCAAAGCAGAACAGGGAGCGTTTCCCGTGCGTGCTCTTCAGAAGCTGGGATACGAGGCCGCTTGGCACGGAGAACGTTCATGGAATGGCGTGGCCATTCTCGCGCGACAGCGCACTCCTGTCGTCACCCGCTCAAGCTTGCCGGGCAATGTTGAAGATCGCCAAGCCCGCTACATCGAAGCCGCGGTAAATGGAGTCCTGATCACTTCCATTTATCTGCCCAACGGGAATCCTCAGCCGGGTCCGAAATTCAACTACAAGCTGGCCTGGTTCGAGCGCCTTATTGCCCACGCCGCCGAGCTTATCGCGAGCGGTGTACCGGTGGTGTTAGCGGGGGACTACAACGTGGTTCCGACGTCGCAGGATATTTATCCGACTCGGTCGCTGGATAACAATGCATTAATCCAACCTGAAAGTCGACAAGCATTCGCCCGTTTGCTTGAGCAAGGCTGGACCGACGCAATGCGGAAGTTGTACCCGGTGGGGCCGCTCTGGACCTTTTGGGATTACAAACTTGGACGCTGGCAAAAGGACAAAGGCATGCGTCTCGATCACCTCTTGCTTTCTCCCCAGATCTCAGCTCAGCTGCTCGATGGAGGCGTAGACCGAGCGATACGTGGCGAGCTAAACGCGAGCGATCATGCTCCCGTGTGGATAAAGCTCGATATCTGAAGAGATGGCCTCCGCAATTCCCGGAACTTCAAACCCCGCGATGGCTCTATCGCGCTAATAGCGCTAAGTGGTTTTGTTGTATAGATCGCGGATGGGGAGTACTATCACCTCAGGTATGCAGCCGATGTACCCATCCGAGTTGCGAAGAGGGCTGATGGCGGGGGTTGCCATTTTAATTCCAGTGGTGCTTTTTGCTGGAGTCCTAGGGCAGGTGGTTTTCCTTCTTGCCGCTCTCAATACGCTGTTCGGGTTGATTCTGCTTTCTACGTCGATCGACCGGTGGTCAGGTCCTCAATCCAAATTCCCACACTCGCCCTACTTTCCCGCCTTATGTAATCGCCCACCCCCCGTTCTCCCTGTCTAGCTCTCGTTAGCCATTTACAAAAAGTTGTCCAGGAATCGCTGTCGCCGAACGGCGGCGGTAGCTTCCTTCAGCCACTGCTGTCAGCTACGGCAGAAAAGCGGGGGTTCTCATGCACTTGTTAGAGCGGATGGTGGAGATCGGATTACAAATAGGAACGCTCGCGATTCTCCTCTATGTGGTAATAGGACGAATTTGGTTTTCAAAGCGTCGGGGGCGTTATTGGACCGCAAGTTCCGTCGGCAATGCTCTGCAGCAGCTGCAGTCGATCGCTAGACCCTCAATCCAGTATCAGATCGAGGAAAAGCAAAAGGAGAGAGCCGAGGAGGACGACGAGGGAGCACCCAAGGATCCGGCCACATATTATCGTCGTCTGCGTGAACGAATTGATCAGCGCAGAGGTGACGGAGCGAGATGAACCTGGCCAGAATTGTTGAAAAGCTCAGGCGTGCGATAATCGATTCCCTTCACATCAGCAACCGAGTTATCACCAACCTGGGGAATGCCGTTGGCGATAATCAACTGCTCGCGCACCGCCATTTGCTCATGGCTGGCCTCGCGGGTTGGGCATTCTTTAGCATCTACTGGGATTTCTGCGGACAGGCATCTCGTCCGACGAAGAACCG
>JAFAPG010000782.1 GCA_019247235.1 Acidobacteriota bacterium | reverse complement strand
GGCTTTGCGGTATGCCTCTAGGGCATGATCGCTTTGCCCGTTTGCCTTGTAGATTTCACCCAGCCAAAGCCAGGCGCGCACAAACTTCGGATCGATTTCCACCGCCTTTTGAAGAGACGCGATCTCGCCTTGAACATCCTGCCGCTGATATTGTGCTCGGGCATCGTCGTAAAGACGTGCGGCCTCAGGCTTCTCGCTGTACGGCAGATTCCAGATTTCATTCGGATAGGCGGAAGGATTGGAGGACGCCTTGCCAATCGAGAGCGAAGTATACGTATTCGAGTCATCCTGGATGGCTTTGCGGAAAGCCTTGTATTCAGGATATTCGGAAACAGCTACCTCGCGAAGCTTGATTGTCAGGCGGCGTTCGGCTGTGATCACGCCAGAATCAAAGGAATAGCGGGAATCAAATTCTGCAAAATCATTGGTAAGATGCACCGCCTTGGGGAAGTTCGGTGAATATCCTTTCGGTACCTCTATGGTGGCGTTAAAAACAAACTCTCCCGGAGTTCCCAGCCAAATCGGCGCCGTAGGGGTAATCTCATCGTCCACTTGTGGAAGGGTCATCTGAGGGAGGGGAGGAGTAATCCGGCGGTTGGACCAATCGGAATAATCCTTTCTCTTGTAGTCATAGCTCACCTGGAAGGCCTCACCGGTTTTCTCCGGCGGGGTAACGTTCACATCTGAAACGTCACCCGAGAATCCCAGGCCATACGAGATTCGCTGGACGAGGTCCTTCCATTGAGGAAGCGGCACCACGCGAAATGCGGCACGGAGAAACACCTCGGAATCACCACGTTCCGTATCTTCCACGTGTCCGTCCAGAACCCCGCCATCACTCAGCGTGGCCTTCATATTGAAACGTTCTGAGGTCGGGAATGGGGAATCGGCTGCAGTTTCGACCAGAAGGGCGGGCTTGCCGTCGGGAATAACGAGCGCATGCTTGGCTCGAAGCTGAGGAATCAAAAACCCAAAGGGGCCCACTTCCGTCGTGGTGTCAAGCCACAAGTATCCCGTACCCTGAGGCACGGCGGTGATCATATGGTCAAACTGGGCGGGCGAGGGCACGTCCTGGTCAACTTCATGCGTACTGCTGATCAGCGCAGGGTATGCCTTGATTCCTGCGGCGCTTAGAAGTGAAGCGAGCAGCGTGTGCTTATCTTTGCAGTCACCATATTCGTTCTCGAATACCTCCGAGGCCTGGTGAGGCTGATAGCGTCCAAGGCCAAACACGACACCGATATAGCGGTATCTGGTACTGACGAAATCATAGAGAGCACGGACCTTTGCATTTTCGTCGCTCAATCCTTTGGTCAGCTCTGCCGCTTTCGCCTGGATCGCGGCTGAGGGTTTCAGGCGGTCGCGCTGCAAACTCTCATACCAACGCCCAAGCTCTTCCCAGTTGGCAAAACTACTGAGCTCGACGTCGGGCTCAGGCATCCGGCCGCGTGTCTGCTGCCACGCCCGCTTTTGGTCGTCTTGTTTCTGTGTCTTGTCATCCGGATCCTTGAGGTTAGAACTTGTCCAGGTATACGTGACGTACTGGCCGGATTCAGCGGTAACGGGCTGGAGTGTCGCTGATTTAAGCTTTATCGCACGTCCGCGAGGCAAGCGAACTTCTACTACCTCCTCAACAACAATGCCGTGATGCGCGAAATTGTAGTTTAGCCAAAACTGTCCCGGAATCAGGGGCTTGGTGTTTCGCCAATGGGCCTGGTACTCGAGCACGTCGCCTATTCCCAGGCCCTTCACGGCAACGTGCATCTCACGTTCATCACTATAGACAGGCGCCTGTCTTGTGATATCGGCGGGCATGTCCTGGAATGTATCCGAAGGGCTTGGAACCACGGTACCGTCTTTTTTTGTCACCCGAACAAAGTCAACGCCAAAGTCATCGGCGGACTTCTGGTAAGCAAACTGCACCACGCTAAAGTGTTCTATGCCGGCTTGGGACTGAATTCTTATTCGGAATCGTATTTCCCGCGTGTACGTGCCGTCGTTTTCAAACTGAAATCTGTCGGACGTGTGCTCCATCACGAAAGCTTCTTCGGAATAATCGCCAACAGTATTTCTCGACTCTTCGAGAGCATTCCCGCCTGGTTCAACACCCAAGGCTGCGGGCATTCCCTGCCCAAGAAGCATGAAGGCCAAGAAAAGAGAAAAACGAAAGGAAGCTGCAAGTTTGCGCATAGGACAACTCTATGTATTCTGCTTCACTACGAAAGAGGGATGGCTCACCAACAGATAATGGCGAGGATGGTTCGCATTATCCAGCCATCTTTCAGGACGCTAGCCGGTGAGTCGACGTAACTACACCAGTATGGGACTGGTGTCGCTGGACCGCACCATTACCACGGTAAGCACAGGGCCGCTACGGCATGGCGTTAAAAACAGCGATAGCGTAGGCTTACGCGGTTTGTTTCCGTTTGTTTCCTTGCCCTTAGCGCCATTCTTTCGCGACCGTCCTGCCATACCTGAACCCTTCGTTGGCGGGGGAAGACGGAAGGCATACCAATGCCGGACAAACGTTTGCCGGCTCGAAAAGGCGGGTGGCTGGCTCCCCGGACTCGTACTGTTGTTCCGGCGCCACCGTAACAGCCGCAAGAAAGGGAATGGCTATTAATAATCTGTGTGACATGGGATCGTTCGGTTGGAGAGAGTCTCCATTGCCGTCGCACGCTGCCGCGGCAATGTCTGCAACCACCGATCCCTGAGGTCGATCTTAGGAAATTAAAGAAGTTATTCGTCGAGACGTTCTCGTGGCCGAATTTACTGTTGCCCGGGGGGAATCGCAGTCGCAGTCGGCGCCACCGCTGGTGAAACTGGAGGCGCAGCGGTTGGAACCTGATCCTCTGAAGTGGGAGCCTTATCGAGTATTGTTTGGAATGCGGCCATCTCTTCACGCTGACTCCATATCAGTGGCTGAGTTTGCAACTGGCAATAATCGTCTGGGTATTCGAAGACCGGCTCTACTGTTACCTTGGTAATGCCATTCAGTTCCACCAATGTGTATGACCACACTTTTTTCGTGGTCATGCCTGGACAGGCGCTGGATGCCACGAAAACTGCGCTCATGAGCGGCATCTGAGCCGGCATCGAGAAGCGGAACTGGAGTTGTTTGTCGAAATCGAGCGTGTAGCCACGTAGCAGATTCTCGCGGACGATCCGCGCCTTAACAATTTGTGCAGACGCCTTGCTGGTAAATATATAAGGTCCCGGCTGAGGCTTTAATTTTTTATCTCGCGCCGACGCCACGGCCGTCATCGCCAGAATCAGGATCAGAGCTCGTTTCATACTTTTACCTTGTCTTAAACTCTACCGACACAGTCCTGCGTGCTGCTAATTACTGGAGTCATCTCAGCGAATAGCTGTATGAGACCTGCTCACTGCGGTTGCCGGGGCCGTTCTTCGCGATTGGGGCTAGACCGGGGTCGGGCGATCGCGGGAAACTGATAGGTTTTTAGCGCGAATTTATCGCTAATTATCGTCGGCACGATCTCTCGGCGGTGGGATAATTGAGAGCATTCGGAGGGCAGGATGAAAACACGCCTCGGGCTCCTAAGCGGCTTGCTCCTTCTCCACTATTCCCTCGCAGCTCAAACGGCGTGTCGGCAGGCTCCGGCAATTGCAATCGAGCGGAGTCAAGCATTCACAATGTATACTGTGCCCCTTCCAGCACGGTCTGTACCGTTCCTTGCCAAAGCATTCGTACCTAATGCTGGCGCTCCTAAAGGAGCATTCGTTTTCTCTTTATCGACACTCGTCGGATTGGATCCTGTTATTCGAGTGCCAATGATGCCCATTGCCGTCGACCTAGCCAAACAGGGGCGACCCACGATAGTGCTTCAACGCCAGCTAACGTGGCCCCAAATAGGAA
The DNA here is from genome assembly GCA_019247235.1 of Acidobacteriota bacterium. Lineage (GTDB taxonomy): Bacteria > Acidobacteriota > Terriglobia > Terriglobales > Acidobacteriaceae > Gp1-AA145. Next base: position 1,583 of record JAFAPG010000782.1, on the reverse strand, counting down.
ACAGTGTTGGATACTTCCAGGCAGATGTGCTGTGCGCAGAACAATGGCTCGCCGCCCATGCCACTGTCAGGCCAGACGACTGGTTATTCGTTGGCCCGCACGCAGATGTACCCACCTTCGAGCAATTACATGCCCTGGGCGACAGCGTCAGCATGACCTTTTTTTGGGGTTATCCCCTCGGAGGTCCTGACGAATACAAGAATACCGAGGATGTGCTACATGATGGATTCGTCCGAGTTTCGTTCCTGACCGGCTTCCACGGGATTCAATAGAAGCTTCAAAAACACCCGCGCCGCTAGTTTCGCGTCGGTATTGATCTCACGAGGCCTTTTTGGCAAGAACAGGCCCTCCTCCCCTAAGGCACGATTCCCGCCGAGTTCACTGGCACGATTTACCCAACGTGATGACCAACCCCGGCCAGCGCAACCCTGCGCGTTCTGCCGCGTGTCGCCTTTTCGCTCCCTTTCCTTCACGCAGGGGCCACACATCGAGGGTCGTTCGAGTCATTCCCGGGCCACGGCCTTGCTCTCGAATGGATGCGTGACCTCACGAACGCCGGTAGATTTTCCGCATCCGGTTCAATACCTACTTCAAACGCTTCAGGGGGTAGGGACAGGTTAGTTTTCCACCCGGCGCCCTCGGCTAGAGTACCCGAGCAACGGCCAGATCACGCAGAGCTGGCGAAGCTCTATCGGGCGGATTGCGCGGTCGAGGTCTGAGCCGATGGAAGTCGCGCCTCCGCCGATGAACGCTCCTACTCTTGCAGTCGAATCTTGATTCGCGGTTGAGCCGCAAATCAGGATTGTACTTCTGCGAAGTGATTCGTTGGCGCAACCAGAAGGTCACCCTCCGGGTGCCCCGTTTTGGGTTCCATGAAACACCACTGCAATCTTTATCAACAGTTGCATTGTGCGTCGGACGAGTGATTGCTAGACTGCAGCCACCATGGGACTAGGCATAGTTCTCTTGTTTTGGGCCGTCCTGGGAGTCGTCGTCGCGAGTATTGGGGCACTGACACTTGCGGGAACAGTAACCCTCCTGACGCGACAAGTTCGGGCTACGCGTCGTAGGGTAATTTTGTCCGCCGCGCTCTTCCCTTTCGTCTGCTTAGGTTGGGGAGCATGTGTCTTCGTATTTCAGGCGGTCGTTAACGAGCTTTTGCTTGACCGCGACCTGGGAATCGGCGATACGTGGCATGCTCCCCTCCGAAACCGCTATCAAATCATGATGATCGACGTCACCGATCAAGGCTGGGTTTACAACCCGAAAACACAGCCAGCGTCAGGCGTCAGAGAGCAACAGGATGCCGTGGTCGGAGTTCGCAAGCTGCAAGTTGCAGGTCGATACATTCTCGGAGGAGCCGATAGCAAGTCTTTCGAGAATTTGGGGCGAGATAGCCAGAATGTCGATTGGTTTTTCATTCTGGATTCAGACACGGGCAAGCAAACCAAATTCCAAACCTACGATGCACTGCGCAGCGGAGCGCAGGAGCTCCGAATCACGCTAAACCTCGAACCTATGTATCGCGTCTACTCGAGATTTAGATTCACGTGGTTCGATATGTTCGCCGCTCTCTTATTTTT
>JAFAPG010000729.1 GCA_019247235.1 Acidobacteriota bacterium | reverse complement strand
GGCTCGGTGGGCAAGACCACCACCAAGGATTCAATCGCCCATCTTCTCTCGTCTCGCTTTCGCGTGCACAAGTCGGAAGGCAATTTTAACAATCACTTTGGCCTTCCCCTAATGCTGCTCAAACTACAACCTGAGCATGACATCGCTGTCGTGGAGTTGGGGATGTCGCACCTGGGAGAGATCACGGCTCTGGCCGAAATTGCTCGCCCCGAGACCGGCGTGGTGACGAATGTGGGACCCGTGCACTTGGAATTCTTCGAATCCGTCGCTGAAATTGCCCGGGCCAAATACGAACTGGTTGAATCGCTGCCTGCAACTGGTACGGCGGTGCTCAATGGCGACGACCCCTATGTTTCTCAGTTTGGTCGTGCCTTTCCGGGAAAGGTCCTCAGCTATGGGTTCAGCCCCATGGCTGCCGTGCGTGCCGAAAATTTTGCCGCTCAGGGTAGCGACGGCTCCCAATTTGATTTGCTGGTTGCAGGCGAGAGGCAGCGGGTGCGCTTGCCGTTGGTGGGAAAGCACAACGTTTGGAATGCTTTGGCCGCCGTGGCGGTCGCCCTCGAAAGTGGCCTCACTGTGGCCGAGGCCAGCTCGGCCCTGGGCACCTTAGTTCCCGCCGACAAGCGCGGGCAGGTTGTCCGCATCGGCAACATCCAGGTCATTAATGATTGCTACAATTCGAATCCGAAAGCCTTGGCTGCGATGGTGGACCTATTGGCCACGATGTCAGCCAAGCGCCGCATCGTCGTTGCCGGAGAGATGCTCGAACTGGGCCCGCGGGCCGAGGAGATGCACGCGGAAGCGGGCGAGTACATGGCGACCCAAGGAATCGACGTGGTCGTGGGCGTACGTGGGCTGGCGGCGAAGCTCGTCGAGGCGGCTCAGAAGAACGGAGTCGAAGCCGAATTTGTCCACTCTCCCGAGGAGGGGGGCCGGTGGCTCGCTCGCCAGACCCGCCCAGGCGACGTTGTCTTGGTGAAGGCCTCGCGGGGAGTGAAATTAGAGAAAGCCCTGGAGACCTGGAAACAAGAGCTCTCTCGATCTGGTTAATGCGTATAACCGTATGCTGAGAATCCGGCGGACAAGGCGTAAGACTCAACGTCCAAGGGGCAATCATCAACAACCCATCGTAGGCGCGGAGGCGGATTGCTCTACTGGCTGCTCTATTTAAAACTGTTTCACTACTTCGCGCCGTTTCGCATCTTTCGCTATTTAACCTTTCGCACTGCCTTTGCCAGCCTCACGGCGCTTTTCACCGGTCTGATCATCGGCCCTTTAGTCATTGATCGCCTGCGCGAATTTCAAATCGGCCAATACATACGCGAGGAAGGCCCCAAAGCTCATCAGAAAAAGGCCGGCACCCCGACTATGGGCGGAGTCCTGATCGTGATTTCGGTCATCATTCCCACCCTGCTGTGGGCGGATCTGGAAAACCGCTTTGTCTGGATTGCCGTATTGGCCACTTGTGCATTTGCCGCCATTGGTTTTACCGACGACTACACCAAGGTCGTGCACAAGAGAAATTTAGGACTTACCGGGCGCGTCAAGTTTGGCCTACAGATGCTAACCAGTGCCCTCATCGCGGTGGCGCTCATCGCCATGCAGAATCGCGGCCTGTACAGCACCAAGTTGGTTGTACCCTTCCTCAAGCAATATCATCCCGATCTGGTCGTTGATCGCTTGATGCACAATCCGGGCCTCTGGCCCTTGGCCTTTCTCCCCTTTATCGTCTTTGTCATCCTCACGGTGTGCGGTGCGAGCAACGCCGTGAACCTAACCGATGGACTGGATGGACTGGCGATCGGCTGCACCGTGGTTGCCGCCGGGGCTCTGACGGTACTCACCTACGTGAGCGGTCACGCCACCTTTGCCTCATACCTCGAACTGCAGCCCATGCCCCAGGTGGGAGAGTTGACCATTTTCTGTGGTGCCATGGTGGGTGCGGCGCTCGGCTTCCTCTGGTACAACGCCCATCCCGCGGAAGTATTCATGGGAGATGTGGGTTCGCTGGCGCTCGGCGGCGCCATCGGAACCGTTGCGGTGGTGATCAAGGAGGAACTGCTGCTGCCCTTTATCGGGGGAGTGTTTGTGATTGAGGCGCTCTCGGTGATTTTGCAGGTGGTCTCCTACAAATTACGAAAAAAACGCATCTTCAAAATGGCTCCCATCCACCATCACTTCGAACTGATTGGCTGGTCGGAATCGAAGATCATCGTGCGCTTCTGGATCGCTTCTCTTGTCTTTGCCCTGTTCGCCCTGGCTACCCTGAAACTGCGATAATTCTCAGCAGCAAGTGAGCGACAGCAGCGAAATCATAGAAATCAGACCGCGGGGAAAAGCGAGTTGGAACTGACCAACAAACGCGTGCTGGTGGTCGGCCTGGGGCGCTCCGGCATCGCCTCCGCATTATTCCTTAGGTCACGCGGCGCTCAGGTCACGGTTTCCGATAGCAAATCGGAAGATCAGCTGCGGGAAGAGATCCCCCGCTTACTCGATTACGGCATCGCGGTTGAAACCGGCGGGCATGGCGAACGTACCTTTCGCAATCAGGATCTCATCGTGGTCAGTCCTGGAGTGCCGACCGATGCCGAAGCCCTCACCCAAGCGCGAGCCCTGGGTCAACCGGTGATCGGTGAGATACAGCTGGCCTTTGACTTCCTTCCCGGGGCTCTTATCGCCATTACCGGCTCGAATGGAAAGACGACGACGACAACTCTGGTAGGGAACATTCTCGAGTCTGCCGGCTGGAGGACGCTTGTGGGAGGCAATATCGGTACACCGGCGATCTCGCTGGTTCAAGAGGCGACCCCGGAGACCGTTGCCGTGCTTGAAGTCTCCAGTTTTCAGCTGGAGACCATTGTTAGCTTTCGCCCCAAGGTCGCGCTGATATTGAACGTCACCCCCGACCATCTAGATCGGCACCGTACGTTCAGTGCCTACGTCGATGCCAAGGCGCGAATTTTCGAGAATCAACAGCCCGAGGACTTCGCCGTCCTCAATCAAGATGACGCGACCTGTCGCAATCTTGGAGGACGCCCGCGCGCGCAGGTTTTTTGGTTTAGCCGCCACGAGGAAGTAGAACAGGGGGCGTTCGTCAGCGAGCAGCAGATTTTTTTTCGCCGTGGCGGCTCCGAAGAAGCCATCATGGCCATCCGAGAGATCCCGCTTAAGGGAGCTCATAATCTCGAAAATGTTTTGGCCGCCGTCTGTGTTGCGAAACTAATGAACTGCGCGGCGGCCGGAATCCGCGCCACGGTCGCCAGCTTCAAAGCCGTGGAACACCGTCTCGAATACGTGGCCACCATTGGCGGAGTGGAATACTACAATGACTCGAAAGCTACGAACGTCGATGCGACCATCAAGGCGCTCGAGTCCTTCCCTGGAAATATTCACCTGATTTTGGGAGGGAAGGATAAGGGCAGCGACTATACGGTGCTCGGCGATTTGCTTCGCGCGCGGGTCAAACAGGTGTACACGATCGGCGCAGCCGCGGAAAAGATCCACTCACAAACCCAGCAAGCGGCCAAGGTGGTGGCTAGCGGCACCATCGAAAGCGCCGTGCGACAGGCGGCCGAGGCCGCCAAGCCCGGTGACGTGGTCCTGCTCGCCCCGGCCTGTGCCAGCTTTGACCAATTCGAAGACTACCAGCAGCGGGGAAGAGTTTTCAAAGAATTGGTGCATAAGCTTTCCGCTCGGAGCTAGAAGCCGCAGCGGTTTCACCCGAACCAGAGCAGTTACCCCTGTTCCCGCAGTTCTCAATAAAAGTTTCCTCCCTGCTGTCTAGGTCCATGCTGAAATGAACCAAGGTATGGCGAAGCGCATCAGTGTCGATGGGTTCTTATTCGTAGTTACCCTACTGCTGGTATTCATGGGTCTGGTCATGGTGTTTAGCGCCTCGGCGGTGATCGCCAAGGAGCGGTACCATTCCGGCTATTTCTTTCTGCTGCGCCAGCTGGGGTGGGCGATTGGTGGATTTCTGGCCATGCTGGCGGGCATGCGTATTGATTACCGGCGGTTGAAACATCCGGCGGTGGTTTTTTCCCTGCTCGGTATTACTACTCTGATGTTGATTTCAGTCTTCTTCCTCGATCGCGCCCACCACACCCACCGCTGGATTCATTTCGGCGGTTTTTCCTTTCAGCCTTCGGAATTGGCTAAGCCGGTGTTGATTTTATTTCTTGCTTTTTTTCTCGAGAATCGCACCAAAGCCATGAATGATGCCCGGAATACGATTGTTCCGGCGGTTTTGCCGACGCTGGTGTTCATCAGTCTCATCGTCTTCCAGCCCGACCTAGGTACGGCCATCGCATGCGCAGCCATTACCGTGTGTATTTTGTTCGTCGCCGGATTGGATCTCAAATACCTCGCCTATTCCGCGCTGGCCTCTTTACTGCCACTTTATTTTTTGATTTTCCACGTTGCTTATCGCCGCGATCGCATTTTGGCCTTTCTTAACCCCTATTCCGATCCCCAGGGGCGAGGCTTCCACATCATTCAGTCGCTGATCGCCGTCTCCACCGGTGGCCTCACCGGTGTCGGCTTGATGGAGGGAAAAGAAAAGCTGTTTTATCTGCCCGAGCCACACACCGACTTCATCTTCTCTGTGCTAGGAGAAGAGTTGGGACTGGTCGGCTGCCTCTCGGTCGTAGCCTTGTTCTCGGTTTTTCTCTGGCGGGGAACACGTAGCGCGCTGCGAACCAACGACATGTTTGGCCGACTTCTTGCAGTTGGGATCACTAGCATGGTGGTGGTACAGGCGTTCATCAATATGAGCGTGGTGTTGGGACTCATGCCAACCAAAGGCATCCCTTTGCCACTGATCTCCTACGGCGGCTCGTCCTTATTTATCACCCTCGCCTGTATCGGGATGCTGCTCAATGTCAGCAAGCAGGCAGAATAGACACCATCTTCGGCCAACCAGTTGGCAAATAATATTTAGCTACTTAGAGGGGCGAGGCGGCCAGACGATCTTCAAAGAACTCCTCTACGCGGCAGAGAATCAGAGGCGGCGAGTTCGCCTCGTAAATGGCCTTGCGTAGGCCCGCTCCGCCGGCCACACCGTGGGTGAACCAGGACGCAAACTGCTTCATTTTGCCGGTTGCATCTGGAGTCTCCTCTTCCACCAGCATTTGAAAATAGGTGCGGATCATACGGTAGCGATCGGCTTCAGAGGCCTGTTCGTAGGGTAAGGGCGGACAAGTTTTGCCTTCGAGCGGACGCGGCCTCTCGAGCCCGTCGAGCTTGGCAGGGCGCGACCGGGAATGGTCGAGATACCTACAGTACTGCTCGATCTGACGAAAAATCCACGGGTTTGCCGGGGCCGAGCGGCCAATCATAACCCCGTCGCAGCCAGTCGATGCCACCATGGCACAGGCATCCTCGGGAGAGCGGATATCGCCATTACCAATCACGGGAATTCCGACCGCCGCTTTGACTGCTGCGATCCACTCCCAACGGGCGCTGCCGCTGTAGCCTTGCTCGCGCGTTCGTGCATGCAGGGCGACGGCTGACAATCCACAATCCTCAGCCATCTTTGCCAGTTCAACGGCCACCAGCTCTTGGTCATTCCACCCGGCGCGAAACTTCACCGTGAAAGGAATTGTTACCGCAGCCTTGACGCGCTCAAAGATGAAAGCAATGTGGGGTAGATCGCGCAGCAGGCCCGAGCCGCCGTTACACTTGACCACCTTTTTTGCCGGACAGCCCAGGTTCAGATCGACCAGGTCAAAGCCCAGGTCCTCGACGATACGAGCCGCCTCCGCAATGACATTGGCATCACTGCCAAACAGCTGAGCCGAGATGGGGTGCTCATCGGGATAAAAATGCAGGTATCGTTTGGCTTTCTTGTCCTTGGCGCGCACGACACCATCGGCCGAAGTGAACTCGGTCATGATCAACCCGCACCCGCCAAGCTGGCGGATGAATCGCCGGAATACGGTATCGGTTACCCCGGCCATGGGGGCCAAGACGGTGGCAGGTCGAATGGTCACCCCGCCGATGAGAAGTGACGAGGGTACTCGGGCTCCTGTGGGTCGTCTTGCGCAATCGAGTGCTTCATGTTCGCCCCGGCCCAAAGTCGTGTCCCAAAACTTATGCACGGTCTTATTCCACTTCGCCCGTAGCGGTGCTCCTGGTCAGGCATCGAAGGCTCGCCAGCATTGCCTTATTGTATCGGTTGAGGATGGCGAGAAGAATGGAGGAAGCGAACGGGTAGAGAGTAGGCGCCAGGACGAGGCTGGGCCGGGCGAAACAGCCCTTGCGCTCTGCTGCGACTAATGGTATAAAAGAAAAACCTCGAAATGTTGCGGCATCTT
>JAFAPG010000684.1 GCA_019247235.1 Acidobacteriota bacterium | reverse complement strand
TGGACCAGATCTACGTGATCGGTATTAAGCCGTTTCAGGCTGGCTTCCAGGCGGCGAAGGAATTGGTCGCGGCTGCGATCCGGGATCTTAGTGGCCAACCAGACTTGCTTACGCCGCTCCGCCATGACTTTGCCGACGCGAGTTTCGCTCTCGCCATCTCCGTATGCATAGGCGGTGTCAAGATAGGTGATGCCCCGATCGATGGCACGATTGAGAATGGCGATTGCCGCCTCTTCGTCCTTGTACATGAGAAATCGACTGCCACAACCAAAGGCCAAGATCGAGACCTGGGCCCCGGTTCGTCCCAGCGTGCGCCGCGGTAATGGTTCGATTCTCTCCCGCGCGCTCGAGACCTCCTTCAGCAAGAAAAGCCCGCTGCCAGCTGCCGCCCCCAAACCGATATTTTCAAGAAATTGTCGCCGAGAAATGTCCTTGGTCATGGTGCCTCCTGGATGGTCTACGCCCGAGTGAGACAACTCGCTTTGCTCCGTTCCATTGTGTTACGGCTGCGGGTCGGGCCGCAACTGTGGCTTCGCTCGAGTTTCCTGGCTCTCCCGTTGGCTATCGCCGAGGAAGAGGACAAACCTGAGGTTTTAGGGAATGGGTTTGGGAAATTGACCCTATTCCGCCCCAAACACTAAGATTTCCCGTTCACCTCCTCCGCAGGAGCTCTCCTTATGACAAAAGTGGTTCTGTGTTTGTTGGCGCTGAGCGCATTGGCTTTGGCCGAACCGAGTGGCCCATTCTTATTGCGTGAACCCAGCCTAAGTAAGACGGAAATCGTTTTTAACTATGGAGGAAACTTGTGGATCGTAGGCCGTGAAGGTGGCGATGCACGCCGCCTGACCGCGGGTTTGGGAGGCGAGACTGATGCCGCCTTTTCGCCGGACGGTTCGCGCATCGCTTTCACCGGAGAATATAACGGCAATGCCGACGTGTACGTGATACCGGCTACGGGAGGCGAACCCTTGCGCCTCACCTCGCACCCCAGTGACGATCACGTGGTCGGTTGGACACCGGATGGCAAAGCAATCCTATTTACTTCGAACCGTTACAGCCACTACCACGGAATGGACCAACTATTCACCGTTCCGGTCGAGGGCGGCTTCCCTTCAGCTTTGCCCTTGCCTACCGCCGAGGCCGCGGCGTTTTCCCCCGACGGCACGCACGTAGCTTACGTGCCGCATCCCCAGTGGCAAGCTGCCTGGAAGCGCTATCGTGGCGGCCAGACCACGCCCATTTGGATTGCCAACCTTGAGGACTCCGGGATCGTGAAGATTCCCCGCGAGAATTCCAATGACTTCAATCCTATGTGGGTCGGGCACAAGGTCTATTTCCTCTCCGACCGCAACGGACCGGTGAGTTTGTTCGTCTACGACACGGGCACCCAGCAGGTCAGTGAAGCCCTGAGAAGCGACGGCCTGGATTTTAAATCCGCTTCCGCAAGTTCAGACGCGATTGTCATCGAGCAGTTTGGCGCGATCCTGCTGTTCGATCTGACTACCCAGCAGGCCAAGCGTGTGAATATCCGCGTGGCCGGTGATCTTGAACAATTGCGCCCTCGTTATGTCAAGGTCGAACAGAGCCGCATCCGGAATTTCACTCTCTCGCCTACCGGAACGCGCGTACTGATGGAAGCCTGGGGGGAGATCTTCAGCGTTCCCGCGGACAAAGGCGACATTCGCAACTTGACCCATTCGCCGGCTGTGGCTGATCGCGATCCCGCCTGGTCGCCCGACGGTAAATGGGTCGCCTACTTCTCCGATGACCCGGGAGAATATGAGTTGGAATTGCGTGAACAAACTGGTCTCGGCAAGGTCCGGCACATCACCCTGGGCAGCCCACCCTCGTTTTACTATCAGCCCGTCTTCTCCCCCGATAGCAAGAAAATCGCCTATAGCGACAAGCGGTTGAACCTGTGGTATGTGGATATCGAGAAAGATAAAAGCACTCCCAAGCTGATCGACACCGACTACTACGACGGCGCCAGCTTTACTCAGAACTGGGCGCCCGATAGCAAGTGGATCGTCTATACCAAGCAGCTCCCCAACTATCTCCATGCCGTCTACGTCTATTCACTCGAGCAAGGCAAGGCCTATCAGATTACCGATGGTATGAGCGATGCCCTCCACCCTGTGTTCGACAAAAATGGCAAGTACTTGTACTTCATGGCCAGTACCGACACCGGCCTCGCAGGAATAGGCTTTGACATGTCTGGAGATGCCCGGCCGGTCACCCGTAGCCTGTACGTCTTGGTGCTTGCAAAGGATCTGGCTTCACCACTCGCCCCGGAAAGCGATGAGGAGAAGGTGAAGGAAGAAGTCAAGGCAGAAAAACAGGAACAGTCTCGGCCGTCGGGGAAAAACAGCTCGGCGGCCGACGCCCGAAAACCAGAGGAAAAGGATAAGAAAGATAAAGATAAGGACGACAAGAAAGAAGATCAGAAGCAAGAGCAGAAGCCGGTCGTGGTGAAGTTAGATATGGCTGACATTGACCAGCGCATTCTGGCCTTGCCCATGCCAGCAAAGAACTACCTCAATTTGCTTGCCGGCAAATCGGGCGTTCTATTTGTCTCCGAGGGCCCTGAGGTCATGCCAATCGGCGCCGATGACAGTCCCAAACAAATCCTGCAGAGATTCGATCTTAGCAAGCGCAAGGCGGAGAAATTTCTCGAGGACGTAAACGACTATGCCGTCTCATTCAATGGCGAGAAGCTGCTCTACCGCAAAGACCAGCAGTGGGCATTGACGGGGACTGAGGAGCCGCCCGCCGAGGGCGCTAAGCCCAAGCCGGGGGAAGGCCCACTCAAGCTCGATGGCATGGAAGTCTACGTCGAGCCCCGCCAAATGTGGAATCAAATCTATCGGGAAACCTGGCGCATCGAACGCGATTTCTTCTATGACCCCCACTATCATGGTCTTGACCTCGAAAAAATTGAGAAGAAATACGCGCCCTACCTCGAAAACGTGGCCTCACGGGAGGAGCTCACGTATCTATTTGAAGAGGCGCTGGGAGAGATGACCGTGGGTCACCTGTTTGTCGCTGGCGGGTATCAACGGGATGTGCAGAAGGTCAAAACCGGGCTGCTCGGGGCTGACTACCGTCTCGAGAATGGGCGCTATCGCGTGACCAGGGTTTATAACGGCGAGAACTGGAATCCTGGATTGCAGGCGCCACTGACGCAGCCCGGAGTCAACGTCCAAGCAGGTGATTATATTCTGGCAGTCAACGGACGAGAACTACACGCATCGGATGAAATCTATAGCTTCTTTGAAGAAACCGCAGGCAAGCAGGTCGTGCTGAGGGTCGGCCCCAACCCGGATGATAAGGAATCGCGCCAGGTCACTGTGATTCCCGTCGATACCGAGGAACGACTACGCCGGCTGGCTTGG
>JAFAPG010000304.1 GCA_019247235.1 Acidobacteriota bacterium | reverse complement strand
ACCACCACAGGAACAAAGTACTCTGCGCGGTTGAGTTGAAAATAATCGATCTCCATGGCGATCGTAAGGTCGGTGATAGGGTCCCCTAGCATGAGCGCATCTTCGAGCTGCCGTTCCTTATCAACGGCCGTGAAGCGGCTGAACTCTTTGTTGGCAAAGTACCCTCGTCGGTAGTCGAGGTTGGCATTGAGCATCGGATCGACCTTAATCTCCACTCGACGAAAACGGCCGTTTTGCGAGGTATTGGTCGTGTAATAGCCGAGGATGTAGTAGTCGGAAATTGAATGTTGCGCCTGCACCATGCCGCCGGTAAGGTCATTGTTGTCGAAAAAGGCTTTGCCTCCGGTGTCTGCGGCAAGCGCATACATGGTGTCTTGGGATTTTTGAAACTTGTCGGTCATGGCCTGAGCCGCCTGGCCGGAATAAACGTCGACGCTGCCTGGCGAGCTCTGAGTTGCATCTCCAATGGGCGCCTGGGCTACCAGTCCGCGCGCGTCAATCATCCAGAACACGACTCCGGCGCGAATGGCGGCGTCAACTGTGGCATGCAACTGCGCTTGATTGTCAATCCCGTTCAGACGCAACCCGCTGGCAAAATAGATGAGGGATTTTTTCTCGCTGGTCTGGCCGAGCATTTTGGCGGCAGTTTGGAGCGCTGACAGCTGGCGATCAGTATTGAAAATATTAAATTCGTTGTCATCTTGTCCGAATGCTGCGCCCGTATCGGCACTGCTAGCATCATTCACCGACTCGACCGAGCCTTGCCCTTCGCCTACGATCAAGGTTTGCAAAATGCTCAGCAAGCGATCGCGGTCGGAGGTGAAGTCCTGTAAAACGTCGACGGAGCCCCCGTTGTATCGCATGATCGAAATCAGGTCCGCCGAAGTCATCTGGGTGCGCACGAACTTCTCAGCCGCGGCCAAAGCCCGCATCTGATCCTCGGGCGGTAAGGCCGTCATATCAAAATAGAAGACTAAGAGCCGGCGATCTTTGTACTGGAGACGTCCGTGCTCTTCGGGGGCGATGGCGGTGCGAGAAAGGGTTTTGTAGATCGTGATTTGTTCTTCGTCCTGGGGGGCGAGCGGAAGCGGCGCTGCCGAGGAGAGTTTCTGGTGTTCGCAGAAGCGAATGGTCTCAAGAACCCCGTCCTCGGTCAGGGTAAAGTCTTTGCTAGTCAGCCCATCAATAAAGTTGCCTTTTCTGTCCTTAACCACGACGTTCTCTATGACCAGCTGAGAGTTCGCCTGCACGGTGTACTCCGGATTGGGTGCGCTGCCGCTGTTGCTACCAACCGTCTGTGCGGGCGCGAAGCAGCTTGCGCAAAAGCTCAGAGCTAGAACAAGTCTCCTCATTCCCTTAGAATCTCAACCTTCCCGTCAACTGCATAGTGCGCATGGGCTTAACCCCAAGCGGCAGGCCGAATGTGCTGCTATTCACCGTCGTGTCCCAGCCGGTGAAAGTCGCATGGTTTAATACATTGCTCGCATCTAGACGAAGGTCGAGGTTGAACTTCATGTTCAAGCGAAAGGTCCGCGACAGGGAGGCGTCAAGACTAAATTGAGCAGGTCCGGTAATCGAGCCGCGCTCGGCGGTCCCCCATTGACCATTGAGTGGTGGACTGTAGGCGGCAATATTTAGAAATCGCCCACCGTTCCGTGAGTACAAGCGAAGGCCGCTCGGGTTCGGTCGAAGGGTTCCGCTAATACCGGTGCCGGGCACAGGGGCAAGAAAAATTGGCGTCTGGGGAAATCCAGTTCCGGCGGAAACTTGCGTGAGGAAGCTCCATTCCTTGAATAGCGTTCCCTTCCAGCCACTCAATAACGTACCCCCACCTAGGCCCATACCGCTCGTATATTGGAATTGGGCTTTGATTAAGTGGCGTTGGTCAAAGCTCGAAGGCCCGCGTTCGCCCGCGAGGTTACGCCAGTTTTGCGCAATCCGCGGTGCGGCTGCGACCGTAGGCGGCTGTATTTTTAGAAAGCTTTGGCTGGATTGATTCTCGTTCGCTTGATTCTGTTCACCCGTCGAGGTCGCTCCATGGCCGAGCCCTCCGACCTGCGCCTCATCGTCAAGCGACTTGGAATAGGTGTAGTCGAGGCTCGCGGAGATTCCTCGGCGCAGCCGTCTTCTCAGCTGAAGACGTCCAGCTTGGGCAATGGAATTGCCATTCGAGGTCGCGTAGACGAAACCCAACGGGCAGCTGGGGCAGGGATTGGGAGCGCCCAAGGGATAGGTATTGGGAAGAAATTCTTCGAGGCCGCGCGTGCCTTTCACTCCCAGATAGCTGGCCGTAAGTACCATCGCCTGCGGCAGGTCGCGTTGCCCGCTGAATTGCCATACTTGAGCGTAGCCGACGCGGTAGTTAGGATCGATGCCAAATTGGTCGGCAATCGAAAGGCCACAACTGCGGAATCCATTGGCCAAGGTCAACGGACACGTGCTGCTGTTGGCTACGTTTAAGCTAGTCGAAAGCGGCGCCTGCTGTGCCATCATTTCCGCGATGGGAAGATAAACCGAAGTATCGTCATACACCCCATAACCGGCGCGCACGACCAAGGTCGAAGCCGCAATC
>JAFAPG010000628.1 GCA_019247235.1 Acidobacteriota bacterium | reverse complement strand
CGGTTCAAGGCATCACTCTGGTTGAGGATTCGGTAGCAATCTTCGACGGTAGTCGAATCAGGCATCGTAGGCCCTGACGACAAGGCGTCGGGCGTGCCATCGGGTACGTCAGAAACCAAGATCGAGAGCTGCTGTGCGGGGTATGCCGCTTGTGCCAGCCGTCCTCCTTTTATGGCCGAAAGATGCTTGCGAATGGCGTTAATCTGGCCGATGGGCGCTCCGCAGTTCACTAGGATTCCATAGCTGTCGACCAGGTCGGGCAACAAAACGTCCTCGTCAATTGGTTTTTCCACCGTGGCCGAACCGCCCCCACTGATGAGATAGATTACCAATGAGGATTCGGATAATTTTTCAACCGACTTCAGCATGGCGCCAGCTGCGCTGAGCGATTCGGCATTGGGAAGAGGATGACCACCGTGAAAGTAGCGAAACCCACACAATTGAGAGTCGGGCTTGACTGAGCTGGCGACGATGCCTTGAAATTCTTCGCCAGCTTGTTCCTCAAAAGCCGTAAGCATCGAGTGGGCAGCTTTGCCGAGAGAAATGACGAGAACCCGACTCTGAGCCTTTAGGTCATAGAGGTCCTCCCTGACTCGCAAGATGCCACGCTCACAGGCAACATGTTGCCGAAATGCCTTGCCGATGGTTGTGGCCTCCAGTGCCTGAGTGAAAATTCTCTGTGCGACGCCTCGGAGCTCGATCGGCTCAGACATGCGGCAAATTATACGGGCGCCGAGCCGCCGTCATCGTCCTTCGGTTCAGCGAATGGTCGGTCCTAGTGGGTGAAAATCGAAGGTGCTGAATCCTGGCGGGGCTTCTTCGCAAAGCCGTTCACAAACGCCGCGGGCTCCTTGCCGTGGTGCTTGCCTAGCATCCATTCCAGGCGATGTTCGAGCTCGGACCTGTTGAGTTCTCCCAGTACGCGGGCTACGAGTTGTCCGTCTGCATCGAAAAATGCGGTAGCAGGAATGGACTCCCCGAGACCGAGCGATTGCATCTGCTCGCTGCTTGCGCCCCGCAGCAGCGGAAAAGGAACATGGTGATTGTCGGCGAAGGTCTGGATTTGCGGCTGAGTTTTCTCATCATCGACTGACGCCCCCAGCACCGCCAGGCCTTTTTGCGAATATTTATGTTCCATCTCAGCCAGCACCGGCATCTCCTGGCGGCAGGGTATACACCAAGTAGCCCAAAAATTAAGGACCACAACTTTTCCCTGGTATTGAGCAAGCCTGACCGTCTGCCCTTGCCCGTCCAACCACCGAAGTTGCTTGCTTTGCTCTTGGCCATCGGCGGCCATTCCCAATACGAGGCCGACCAGCATCCATTGACCAATCTTCATGAGCTGCCTTTAAAAGGAACGTGAATAGCCCACCAGAATGAGACAGTCGGCGAAGGCTGCATCTCCAGCCTTGTGCTCGATCAAATCGGGCACGCTCCGCTTGCGATTACGCTGAACGGCCACGGGAATGTTAAGGCTCCAGGTGGTTTTTCCTCGTTCATATTGCGCGCCCGGCTCAACCGAGAGCGCATAGCCAGGCCGACGAAATCCCAAACTGCCTCCCAACAGATCACGCACCTTGACTCCCTCATAGCGCATACCGAATTTGGCGGCCAGACCGCGAATCTTTGGCACCGGATGAGCTACCCCGCCATCGGCCAAATATTGGTCGGGGATTGACATGTTCGCGGTCAAAGGGTCAGACGCGAAACGGACTCCGGCTAGAGACCGATTGGGGGTTCCGTTCATCTGTTGCGGGGTCAATAGATACGTCCCCGATGCATAGAGAACAAAGCGCTGGAGCCGCTGATAGGCTTCAGTGCCCAAGCTGATTCCGTATCCTCCTGCACCGAGTTGAATGGACTGATCGACAAAAACCCGCTGCGGGCCATTCACAGTTTTGACCGTATCCCGGACATCAGAACTGCCGGTGGGAAGAACTGTGCCAAAGGAAAACGCTACGTTATGCCCGCCCTCGGCCGGAGGCCGATGCAGCCAGAACTCGGCGGAAACTCCGATATCCCCAATTCCATTGGCGTGCGAGACTTGGTCGGGGGCGTTCGGTATGTGCAACAAGGTTTGAAAGAGCTGGTGATCGTAGGTTCGCGTGGCGTTCATGATGGGCATACTGAGCGACAGACTCCAACGCGGCGTGAAGTGGTAGCTGAGCGAAACATCGAATAAATTAAGGTAGTTGACGACCTCGGTGTGCTGAATGGCACGCTCGGTCTGTTCGGTCGTGCCTACAAAATGGCGAAACGAATGTTGATAGCGATATCCGACCGAGACCGACCAGTGATCGGCAGACCACGGGCTGTGAGCTTCGGCATGCGGCGAAGCCTCCGGGTTGGGTTCCGAGTTAGAACATAACGCGCCAATCACGGGCGCGCTTGAACGTGCTGCCACTCAACCCTGTCCCCAGGCACGTAGAGAGATTAAAAGCAGAAGACCAATAAGCCATGGTCCTACTGTTTGTGAGGCGCGATAACGCATTCTCGACCCTCGGCAAAACCGCTGCGATTGTAGGAGGCCGCCTAGCGCGGGGGCAATAGTCTTTTTGCGTTATGGATTTGCCAGAAAGGCTACCCAAAACTTCTGCCCTCAAGCTCGGCGGCCGATCGTATCTCCGACAAAATGTTCAATAGTCTCGCGTAGTTCGCGCAATCTTCCGGCAAAAAAGTGATCGGCGCTATCAATAATGACCAGCCGCTTCGGCTCGGGCAGAGTGGTCACGAATTCCTGGAGTTTGCCGCCCGGCGCGAACTGGTCGCGACTGCCGCTCACGAACAGTTTAGGCACGGCGGAGGAGCGTAGGGGGTCGAGATCGTAGCTTGCTTCTCCCACCGGCTGAAGCGGCAAGCCTAAAACGATCAGAGCGGCAACGCGCGTATCTGGGCAGGCGGCGCGCACTCCGACCGCAGCTCCAAAGGAGAATCCGGCAAAGATCAAGGGCCGATGGAATTCGCCATCCAACCAGTCCAGCGCGGCGCGTACATCGTCCACCTCCCCGTCGCCGTGATCATGTACTCCCTGGCTCAATCCCGTGCCCCGGAAATTGAAACGCAGTACCGGAAAGCCAAACTGGTTCAATGCTTTCGCGGCGTGAAAGACGACCTTGTTATGCATGGTGCCACCGTACAGGGGGTGGGGATGACAGACAAGAGCGGCATGGCTAGAGTTCTGCGAGCCGCAATTCAGTAAGGCCTCAATACGTCCGCTCGGACCATCGACAAACAAGGAGCGAATCGAACCTTGGAGCTCGCTGCTTTGCATAGCGGATAGATTATTGGAATAAACCGGGGAGGTGGCAAGGGGCTTTAAAAAGCGATCGCTGCCATAGAAATCCTGAATTCGCCGGCTCGAGCACCGTAGGTTATCCTCGATGCGCATGCAGCTGGTACCGTTCACTCGCGCCTTGGTCGATATCGAATCCATCACCGGAAACGAAGCTGACATCGGCCATTTTCTCTTTCAGCAATTGCTACATCTCGGCTACGAGACGCGGCGCATGGTTGTTGAAGGTGAGCGCGCCAATATCTACGCGAACCCATCTGGGCAGGCCAGTCCAGCACTGGTTTTTTCTACCCATATGGATACGGTGCCGCCTTTTATTCCTTCCGCCGAAGACGAGCAAAATGTCTACGGCCGCGGCGCGTGCGATGCCAAGGGAATCATGGCCGCACAGATCGCCGCGGCGGAACGACTGAAAGGCGAGGGCATCATCGCAGGCTTGCTGTTTTTGGTGGGAGAGGAGCGCGACAGCCTGGGAGCCAAAGTTGCCAACCTCGAACCAAACGCCTGTCGCTTTCTGGTGAACGGAGAGCCTACCGACAACCGTGTTGCCGTGGCCTCCAAGGGAGCACTGCGAGTGGAGTTGACTTCGAGCGGGCGCATGGCGCATTCTGCCTATCCCGAACTGGGGGATTCGGCCATCGACAAGCTGGTCGATGCACTCACTCGCTTACGCGCCATGGAACTCCCAGCCGACCCAGCGGTCGGTCCCTGCACCATGAATATCGGTCTGATCGAAGGTGGACGAGCGCCCAACGTGGTTGCCGATCAGGCTCGCGCCTGGTTACTTTATCGTTTGATTGGGCCGTCGGAGCCCTTGCGCGCACGCATACTCGAGGCTGTCGGCCATTTGGTCCAGGTCGAATTTACTCTGGAAATCCCTTTTGTGCGCCTGCGTACATTTGAAGGACTGCCCACCATGATCGCTGCTTTCACCACCGACATTCCGGCGCTAAGTCGTTGGGGGCAGCCTCTTCTGCTTGGACCGGGTTCGATTCACGTGGCCCACACCGAGCAGGAGTACGTCAGCAAAGAGCAGCTTCACCAGGCTGTCACCGTATATTGTGAAATTGCGAGAAAGCTCCTGAAATCGTAAGGCGTGCAGTAGGAGAAGATGTCGGCGCGCCTGAAATCGGCTCAGTCGCACGCTCGACGTTGATCGAGGTTTTGCTTCGTACCAGTCGGGCGAGGCCTTACACTGAAGTGATGACCACCGGCGCTCTGAACTCACTTGCCCAGGCCTCGTCTTCGTATCTTCGCTCCGCCATGCACCAGCCGATTCGCTGGCAACAGTGGGGGGAAAAGGCCTTCGCGGCAGCCCAGCGCGAGAACAAGCCGATTCTGCTCGACATAGGAGCGGTTTGGTGCCATTGGTGTCATGTCATGGATCGCGAATCTTACGACGATCCGGAAATTGCCAAACTGGTCAATGAGCGCTTCATTCCCATCAAAGTCGATCGCGACGAACGGCCTGATATCGATAGTCGCTATCAGGTGGCGATACAGGCGATCAGCGGGCAGGGAGGATGGCCGCTTACCGCGTTTTTAACTCCGCAGGGATTGCCCTTTTACGGGGGCACGTATTTCCCGCCGCAGGACCACTACGGACGTCCTAGTTTTCGCCGAGTACTGGTTTCAATCTCCGATGCCTATCGAGAAAAGCACGGAGACGTGCTTGAGCAGTCCAGGCT
>JAFAPG010000525.1 GCA_019247235.1 Acidobacteriota bacterium | reverse complement strand
CCTGCCGCTGCCGCTGGTCCTAGTCTATGCGGCACAGCTTCGACGATCACAATCAAAGGCTCTGAGGGTGATGGTCGCTTTTCTGGGCACAGGACCTCTAGGAGTCCTGTTTTATAATGTGCTGCCTGCATGCGGCCCGATTCACGTCTTCGGCTCCGCTTTTCCGTTTCACCCACTTTCGACAGCCGCTGCTCTACACATGCCCTTGACAGCAGTGGCGATACCAGGCGCACGCAATGCTATTCCCTCCCTGCATATGACTTGGGTTTTGCTCATCTGGTGGAATTCAAAGGGCCTTTCCCCCTGGATCCGGGCGATTGCGTGCACCTTTGTCTGGGCTACAGTACTGGCCACGATGGGAACAGGAGAGCACTATTTTATCGATCTTGTCGTCGCCTTGCCCTTCTCGCTATTGGTACAAGGCTTGTCTTCGCTCTCTCTCCCCTTACGCGCTGGGCCGCGACGTGTCTCCATTCTCTTTGGCACCTTCGCCATGCTGCTGTGGTTAGCATTGCTGAGTTTCGCAACCCGACTCTTTTGGACATCCCCTGTTTTGCCATGGACAATGGTTGCTGTCACTCTTGGCGCATCACTCACTCTTTGGCGTCGATTGCTCGATGCGAGTACCCAAGAAACACAATCAGTGCTGTCACTGCCTGCTGCCCAGGCACGGGCCCGCAGAGCGGCGGGATAAACGTACATGTCCGGGTTTCAGCGCCCCAGCGGAAAAGCAGCGTTGGCAGACACCCAGTTGTTTGCCTGGCCAATCTGGGTAGCCCGATCTAGGGTCGGACGCCGAGCGCCTTCAACGTTGCCATATCGAGATCACCGGTGAGTAAAGACGTAAGATTCCTGAAAATCTTTGAGTGCGCGGGCGAGTTCCCGACCGGCAATGCAGTCCTGGATAGGAAAATTGAGCGCCCATTCAGCGTCGCAAACCACCCGCCCGAGTGACCTGTGGGGTTTCTCGACCCGGCTTTCATTAGCAGCGTCGCCATTCGGCTCTGCGCGCGCGGCGGTCAGGTCGTGAACCGCGCCTGGCTAGCCATGCATGACGGCCATCATCGGCGGCGTGCTTCCATCGACCTCGGTTTGGCGACTCTTGCTCCGTGGGCGAGCAGATCGTGAACCATCTTCTCCGCGGCTTGCGTACTCCACATATCCGGGTGCCATCGCCCGTTCGGGTGCAAGCTGGGCTCGACGTCGCGAGATGAAGCAACCGGCAGCCAGGAGCAGCCGTGTCTGTCCGGCGGTCGTAATCGGTGGCTGTCGCTTCACTGCGGATGGTGACCTGCGCTCCGCGTCCGAAGAGGAAATTCTGAATTTCCGCGCTACATTCAAGCGCGGTGTGCATAACCGGTGTCCTGCCAACCTCACCCCGCGCGCGCTAGAACCAGGGATAATCCGGGCATCGCTCCCTCCGCGCGTGCCTGTCAGCTCGGATAAGCTAAAGTTCTCGCGAGAATGGCGAATTTCGCGGGTGAGAGGCAAACCCGCCCCGTGCCAAAGTCTTGGAGTACTACTCCTTCGATGCTGAACCGAGCCGACAAAGACCCAATTGCAAGCCTGGTGCCAGATGCCGCGTATTTGTCTACTGCACAAGTTCCTGAGTCATCACCGCTCCTCCCAAGGAAGCCAGAACCGCGGTGACCTTTAGTACTTTGTGGGTTTCGCCAGAGATCCAAAGAGTCTTCTTGTCCGAGCCCCCGTCTGCAGAAGAGATCTCGACCCGAAGCGCGTTGAACGTACCGGCCGGCACCTTAACCTCTTCCTTTCTAACCACGCTCAGTTGCAGCAATTTCACTTTCTGTGTCTGAACATCGAAGTTGCGGAAGGTCGTGCTATAGCCCTCCACCAGCGGTAAGCAGGCGATGACCTGATCCGAACCGGCCGCGTCCGCAAACAGTGGGCCGCCCAGGTCAACCTCGATCGGTTTGTCTTGCCCGTTCATGCTCATCTTGCCCGCGGCTTTGTTTCCGGCGAAATTGAGGTCGATGGTAACCGGTCCCTGGCTGATGCTTCTCTTCAGCAGAAGCAGGCTGCCTTTCTCAAGCGTTGCCGTGTCGGTTGCCGGGCCTTGTGGTGTATCCATGCGATCGGTTGCCGTCCAGGAGCCAGCGCCAGCCTGGATCGCAGTGGAAGTCTTGAGGTTCATCTGCTGGCCGCCTGCTTCAATCTTTACCTGGTAATTGTACGTTCCCGGCTGCAAGTCCATGGCTGGCTTGGGGACGCCGATGGTCTCCGGATTGACTTTCTTTGACAAGACCACTGCCTTCGGGTCGACCGTGATTTCCTTCAGGCGTGCAACCTCCTCGGCCGTGCCGCCCTCTTGATATTTTCCTCCCAGATGGTGCGCAAGGAATTTCTCCGACGCCATGAACAGCGCCAGGTTGTTAATCGGCCGGGCAAAACCGTGCCCTTCATCAGGGGCGAGGATGTATTCCACTGGGAAGCCACGGTCACGTAACGCGATGACAATCTGTTCCGCCTCGCGTCGGTTGACTCTAGGATCATTGGCTCCCTGGACGACCAGGAGGGGTGTCGTGATCTTGTCGGCTGAAGTCAGAGGGGATTGTTCGATCAGCCGTGCTTTGCCCTGCGGCGTATTTGGATCGCCCATTCGAGCGTAAAACAACTTGCGGATTGACTCCCAATAAGGAGGAATCGAATCCAGCAGCGTGATCAAATTCGAGGGCCCGACGATGTCCACCGCCGCTGCATAGAGATCGGGAGTAAAAGTGACGCCAGCTAACGTGGCATAACCGCCATACGAACCACCAAGGATACCGACGCGTTTGGGATCGGCGATGCCTTGGGAAACCATGTACTTCACGCCCCAGGTCACATCGTCTTGCATCTTACGGCCCCACTCCAGATTGCCCGCATCCAGAAACTTCCGGCCATAGCCAGTCGAGCCGCGGAAGTTGGGCATGAGCACGGCATAGCCGCGGTTGGCAAAAAACTGCGCCAATGGGTTGTATCCCCATTGATCGCGTCCCCAGGGGCCTCCGTGAGGGATGACCAGAGCGGGCAGATTGGTTGCCGGGATGCCTTTCGGAAGCGTGAGATAGGCCGGAATCTCTAGACCGTCGGAAGATTTGTAGGTGACCGAGCTCATTTGCGCCAAGTCCTGGCGCGGGAGTTTGTCCCAAATCTTGAATTGTGGCGTCAAGGTGCGTGTCTTGCGCCAGAACAGAAATGTCTCGCCGGGTTCTGTGTCGCTTACCGCCGTTACCAGCCAAAGTTGCTCGTCCCGGGTGCGCGAAACCACTCGGATCTCATGATCCGGGAACCGCCCTTCGATCCAGTGGACTTCGTCGCCAAACGGCTTATTTCTGTAGTAGGTCTTGACGTGGTCGGCGAAGTACCAAGTTTCCAGTAGTTCATCCGTTGCTTCGGAGAACAGAGCCCCGCCCAAGTCAACCT
>JAFAPG010000517.1 GCA_019247235.1 Acidobacteriota bacterium | reverse complement strand
CCACGAAGTAGTATTCCGTGAACTCGAAACCAGTCAGCCTGTAGACGCGACCGGGTACGACCTCGGCGATGCGTCGCGGCGCAAAGGCATGACCCGAGACTTTGTCCTCGGAGAACGGTGTTGCCAGCGTGATCGGATGATCGAAGTGGGGATAGCCGCTGCGCCGCAGGTAATCATTAGCCTTTGCGGTGTCTCCATCATTCAGTGCGAGTTTGCCGAGATGAAAGTAAACTTCACGCAACCACGCGAAATGAGGCGCTTTGTCAGCGTGCTCTGCACACCATGTTAGTTCTTCACGTGCGGCCTTTCGCTCGTGGAAGAAGCCAGGAAGCTCGGTGTGCACGACGCCGGCGATCCAGTTCACGACGAAAACCTGCCCGCCCGACACCTGCTTTGCCTGGTCGAGGATAGCGATCGTGTCTTTTACATAGTCGTAGCGATTCAGGAGCCGCACTCGGGATGCATTTTGGGCACGCAGCAGCCCAATGATTCCCAGATACAAAGACTTCTGAACCGGTGTCAGCTGTGGCTCGAATGCTTTGAGACGCGCGCTGAAAAATTCTGCTCCTTCATCCTGAAGGTTTAAACTGGCGAACTCGCCCATCAGTATGAACATCAGCTCCGGACCCTTTGGTGGCGCGACGCTGTTCACGGCCTTCAGATATTCGAGTTCCGGACTATGCCGCTTCGCGGAACGCTTATCGGGACTGCGCAGAATAACAATGGCGACAACGACGAGCAGCAGAACGCACAGCAACAAACCAATGCGCCAACCAGCGGAATTCATAAGCCCTCCGTTGCTTCGCTAAATAATCCAGGCAAGACGAGCGTTAGGACGTCAATCGCTTGGCTCGTTGATTGCTCAGCCTCCGCTCGATCGATAGCGCGCGGTCCTCGAACGTGGTAAGCGGAGTAATCACGGTTTCCATTCGCGGCCAGACTGGCAGGCTGGTCACGAGGTCGTCCAGTTCCTTGGCGGAGTCTGCGTTCACGATCAGTGAAAGACCGATGGTCCCGCTGATCGGCCCGCCTGCCAGGATCTTTTCCTCATCTTGCAGCTTCTTGCACAACTCCAGTGTTGGGCGAATGAACTCTTCGAAGAATGCTTGCCCATCCTTCACACTCATGGGCCGCCCCTCGGGCACGATTCTCATTTGGACGAGATATTGCATCTTTTGTGCTCCTGCTTTTCATGCCTTCGCCTTATAAGATGATACGTATCATCCTATGGATTCTAGTCTTTCTTCGTCCAGTCGGTCGCAAGGTCCTCGCTTGCACCCTGGGATGATCTCGAGCATCCTATTGGTCATGCGTTATCGGCCCGAACACAAAATCGAGACTCACGAGAAGATCGTGAAAGATGCCTCTCGGCGCGTCCGCGCTGAAGGCTTAAACGGGGCTGCTGTTGCCGCTGTCATGCGCGACGCCGGGCTGACTCACGGGGGGTTTTACAAACACTTCGCCAGCAAGGACGAGTTGCTCATAGAGTCCCTGAAAGAGGGTTTCCAAGACATCATCGCTAGCCTGGTTCATGCCGCCGAGCAGTCGCCCCCGGGGGAGGCGTGGAAGACAATTGTGAAGACCTACCTGCGTCCGGAAATGTCCGAACACCCCGAGCACGGCTGTCCCCTGGCGACGCTCGGTCCGGAGTTGGCGCGGGTCGATAAGAGAATGAAACCGCAGATTGTGACGGAGCTGGTGAACTACAAGAGCCGAATGGTGCCGTTCATGCCTGGCCGGCGAACCGCGGATAAAGAGCGTGCTTTCTTTGCGATTTTTTCAACCATGATCGGCGCCGTTGCACTCGGCCGCCTATTGCCAGACCCGGTCCGAGATCGGGTGCTGGCGAACGCACAAGACTTCCTCCTGCGCGGTTTCTGACGGCGGGAAATTCTCGCCAGCAAGAGGTCAATCAGTTCTATTCACCTCCAGTCGACCGCCGTTGACCGGTCCATCCGGTCAAGCCGTTGAAAGTCAATGGCACGGCTGAAGCTACTTACGGGTGGCGAGAGGTTTTAAGATCTGCACAGCGCTATTTTGTTTGGACCGGCCTGGACTTGGTGATTGATAACAACGGAACGCCTGCGTCCGAGCGACTGGAAGTGCTTCAAACACGAAGAGTCCAGAATGAAAGTGGTCGAAACCACATACAAAGGCGTGATTCGGCCATGGGGCAAGAACACGAGAAGCCTGGGATGGGTACACCTGCGGAAAGAGCTCGCGGAAGACCTGTGGCTCTGGAAGCGGGAGTGTCCTGACGGTTCACCTGAAGCGTTCGCCGGCTTGTGAACTTTGTCGATTTTATCGGTGAAGGGCGCGGGAGCCGCACGCTTGCTTACCGGTACAGGAAACTCCAACATCGTTGGGTATTCGATTGTCGTAATCTCGGGAATGACGACATCACCGAAGCCAATATCGATCTGCATTGAGATGCGGGCGCGAGCAAGTATTCCATTGAAATGGACACGAACACCCTCATAGTCGGCGTCCTCTTTGATTCGTGTAGTTTCAAGCGATGCCGGATCGAAACTGATTCCATCCGGCTCTACATCCACTACGCAGATGTTCGAAAATATCGAACGGATGTGGTCCAGCTTGTTGCTGGTCTTGCCGAGTAGGTCGATGTCCATGGTGGAACGCGACAAAGGTGAGCGCCATGCCGAGAGCAGAAGAGCACCCTTGAGAATGAATTCGTCCGTATGCGGCGAGCGCGCCAGCCGATATAGGAAACGCTCCATCGCGTAATACTGCATTACCTCCTGAAATGGTCTGAACTGAGCTTTTGCCTGATTCAGCAGGCGTTGCCGCACCGAAGCACCCAGGTCACGCGTGCTCACAACACGGCCTCTAGATAGGGCCGCATCACTCGTTCAACCCTGTTGAGACGCGCGTATTGAAGAATCTCCTGCACGGGTATTTTGCGAACCTTCCGCCTGTAATTGCGAAGAGCTTCTACCGCAATATCGAGCCCAATCTTGTGCCGATATTTGAAGCAGTCGGCGATTGTTTTTTCAGGGCTGTAAATCCGAATGCGAACTCGATCTTGGACCACATGCTCGACTCCAGCGGCAAAGGTACGCTGCGGAAACCAGAACGCACGGACCGGCAATCCATTCACCCTTGGCACCTGGGCATGGCTCGGCAACGCGATGTCGATGTAGTGCGGCACCTGAGTAGTGAGCTCGTGGTATGAAAGGGCCGATATCAAACAGATGACCGCCCTCGGCGCCCTAACGGCCACTGCGATCCAATCGGGATTATTCAGAAGAGGAGCAGTCGCCAGACGATACAGTCCGCGCGCAACCGGTACCAGCTCACCTCCATCCCTCAGGTCATAGAGCGTACGAGGATGAATACCCAAACGCAGCGCATCTTTGGTGCGAAGCATGCCGCCATGCTTCCGGAAAATATCGCGAGCCTTCTTTGACGGTGCTTCGATCGTCACCTGGATAAATACTCGGAGAATGTTGCTAGTTTCCGAAGTTATTATCCACGAGTGGCAACACAAGCACCTCCGAGATCTATGCCAGTCAATCTGCAACCCCCAATTGCAACTGTCACCGCGCCAATATCTCGCATACAGATCTTCGGCAGCATTCATAACCTGCACCTATAACTCGCAGTTTTCAAAGTCTTGGACGCTTAAACAGCCAGCCGTTAATTTCGAGGGCTGAGGTGTACCCAATGCAATGGAAAGTTGATGCCGGCAACCTCCTGCTTGCTCCTGACCAAGTGGCCGAGCGCTTGCGACGGTGGCGGCCATCAACAAAGAACTGAGGCTGAAGTCAAAAACAGCGGAGGCTTCTTGAAATTCCGGCCAAATTTCCGGCAAACGCTTGGAAGTGGGTCGGTAAGTTATTGATTTAATGGTGGACCTGGTCGGGATCGAACCGACGACCTCTTCCATGCCATGGAAGCGCGCTCCCAGCTGCGCCACAGGCCCACTGCGCATTAATTCTCACGCAGGAATACCCGTTAGTCAAACCTCGAAAGACATAGACGGAGGTTTACTATGCCATGACCGCCCAGAGCCTTGCGAGTGGAATGCAAGTTGCCAAACCTGTCAAAATGAGTATGCTGAGTCGCAAGGCATGAAAATGACTTTCCCCATCAAGGCTGTGGTCCTGTGTTGCTGCATGGCAATCGCCACGACAGCCAATGCGCAAGCAACGGCATCGAACCCGCAGCCGGCTACGCCGGTGTCATACTCCTCCATTTCCGAATTGAATAGGCTGATCGCAAACTTAGAGGAAGCTTCTGCTTCGATGCAGGCAGACCTGTCGCGTCTGCGCGTGGAAAAATGGAAGACCGATTCGACCACTAAACGGCAATCCCAAAACGATAGTCAATCTATTTTGCGAAACCTGCAAAGTGCCTTGCCCGGTATGCTCCAAGACTTAAAAAACTCTCCCGAAAGTCTGGCGTTGACGTTCAGGCTCTATCGCAATCTCGACGCGCTGTACGACGTTAGTAGCTCGATTACTGAATCGACGGGAGCTTTTGGCAGCAAAGAAGAGTTTCAAGCCTTGAACAGGGACCTTGGTGGGCTAGAGAATTCCCGGCGTGAGTTCGCGGAGCGAATGGATAAATTGGCTACAGCCAAAGAAAACGAGATTGGGCAGCTGCGGGCGGAGCTGCAAAATGCGCGAGCAGCTATTCCACCTAAGAAGGTCGTGGTGGATGATACTGAACCTGCCCCACCCAAGAAAGGCTCCTCCAAGAAGAGATCAGCTCCCAAACCCCCTGTTACCCAGCAGGAGGGGCAATCGCCGGGATCTAAGGCGCAGTGACTTGAGTCCGCACTCCCGGTTGCCATTCCATCAAGCGCGCTATTTCTAGG
>JAFAPG010000399.1 GCA_019247235.1 Acidobacteriota bacterium | reverse complement strand
TTTGAGTGTGTCCGTTGGCAAGCAGGTTTCTCTCGAAGAAATCTGCGGCATCGAGCTTGTCGTGGCGGAAAAATTCCCAGGCACTCCCATGGAACTGATTGGTGCCGGATTTGATTGTGGCATTGAGTACTGCCGCTCCCGACCGGCCATTTTCCGCGCTGAAATCAGTGGTCTGCACTTTGAATTCTTGAACTGCGTCAATCGGCGGGAGCACAACAAAGTTCGTGCCGTTCAGAAAGTCGACGGTGTCAGAATTATTGTCGATACCGTCCAGCATGTAGTTGTTCTGGGCTGGGCGAAAACCATTGGCCGAGAAGGCACCAGTTGCGGCGTTACCGCGCGTGTCAGGTTGTGGCGAGTTTACGCCCTGAACCAGTTGAGCTAAGAAGGTGAAGTTCCGGCCATTGAGCGGCAGGTTATTCACATTGCGTTGGTCCACAACCTGACCGACTGAGGCGTCCTGAGTTTGCAGCACCGGAGGTGCTGCGGTTACTTCCACGGTCTCAGACGTACTGCCTGGATGCAGCGAGAAGTCGATGACCAAATTGGAACTAACATCTACCTTCACGTTGGCCTGGGTAATGGTCTTGAACCCCTGCGCGGTGGCGTCGAGTTTGTAACTACCGATCCTAACTGGCGAAAACTTGTACATACCATCGGATCCAGTGGTGGTGGTGAGAGCGGCTCCAGTGCCCGCATTAGACAAGGTAACCCGAGCCCCGCTTACTACCGCTCCTGAAGCATCGGTGATCGTGCCTGTGATGGAGCCGGTATCAACCTGTGCATAAAGAGGCGTTAAATAAAAACAAGCAAATCCGGTGATTGCCGCCACGATGATTGCCAGCCGTCCAAAGCTATTTCTCCGCCTCATGATCGTTTCTCCTGGTTGGCCTATTCAAATGTTCACGGGTATCAAGACCGCGCCAGACACACTCCTAGCTGCGCGTTTACAATCACGAATTCGATCGAGGTCACAAGTGCCACTCAGGTCAAGGCAATCACCCATCCCCGACATCCCGCCTCGGTCTTAGTTGTTCAATTGTGCGTTTTCCTGGAGTTCTAACCTCGTCGCATGCTACAAACCTGTCCTACGATACGGAAGAACTTAACCGCTTAACCTAGTGTGCTGAAGTATCACGTTATTTTGTATATTGTCAAGCAGTTTTTGTAAGTTGTGCTACACTCGCCGACATCTGTGAGGTGTGATCAATAGTTCGCAAGATGAATTATTGTTTTTTCTTCTCACGACTCTGCATTTCAAAATCGTCTCTAGATTGAACCATGCATGTAACCATCCGCGACGTGGCCAAGGCTGCTGGTGTATCGACGGCAACTGTCTCGAATGTTCTCAATAAAACCGGGAAAGTCGGACCGCGTACTCATCGCTTGGTGCTGTCGACGGTTCGTCGCCTGGGATATGTGCCCGACGTGCACGCCCGCCGATTGGCTTCCTCGAATCGCCGTACTTTGGGAATCATCATTTCGGACATCGAAAACCCATTCTTCCCCGAAGTTGTCAAGGGTTTTGAAACGCGGGCTCAGGAGTTGGGTTACGACGCAATTCTTAGCGATACGAATTACGAGCCACGACGAACACGGGAAGCCGCCGATCGCATGCTGGAGCACAAAGTACGAGGCGTAGCCATCATGACATCAGAAATCAGCCTGCGACTGGTGAAGGAGCTGGCGCGCAGGAAGATCGCGGTGACGTTTCTCGACCTCGCGCCCATCCGCAATTACATGAGTAGTCTGCGCATCGACTATGCTTCGGGGGTTGAGCAAATCGCCAAATACCTGTATGCGAATGGACATCGGCGCATCGCCTTTGTCGCGGGCCGACCGGGGCTCGAGTCGAATCAGGCGCGCCTAGTCGCCTATGAGCGATGCATGCTGAGTTTAGGACTAGAGCCTGGACCGGTTCTTCCCGGCGACCTGCGTTTCGAGGGGGGGCTGGCGGCGGGTTTAACCATTGGGAAGTTGGCCTCACGCCCTACCGCGATCATGGCGATCAATGACCTTACCGCCGTGGGAGTGATCAAAGGCCTACTGCGATCGGGCTGCCGAGTCCCGGAGGACATTTCGGTTACAGGTTTTGACAAGACCCGGTTGGCCGAATACGTCAATCCCACGCTCACCACCGTGGATATACACCGCGAAATGCTCGGGCAAATGGCCGCCGACGCCTTGCATGAGCTCTCCTCCGACGGCAATGCCGGAGGAAAGCAATACCACATTAGTGCCGAACTGATTGTGGGCGATTCTTCTGGACCGGCCCCCGCCGGTTAGTCACTGCCGTTTCCCGCGCACAAACGCGATACTCCTACGTCTTGGCGTTCCTACGTGGCTCGCGAACGCCGGTGGTGCTACAGTGAAGAGCGAGAGCAGATGTTCACTGCTTCCCGAATTCCGCCTTCCCTGTCACATGCGAGCCGTTTAATGACACGCGCATTGATCTTCCTGGGGATTGCTCGATGGCGCGGCTCAGCATGACCAAGAATCATTGGGAAGACCCGTCGAATAGAGCAAAGGTGGCATGAGTTACACGTCGGCCAGTGACCCGCGCGTTCATTTTCGCCCGGGCAAGCGCACGAAGATTGAATCTTTGGATATCACTTGCCCCAAGGGGCAGGTTGACCTGAGAAATCTTCGGTCCCACCCGATCAAGGCCATCCAGGAAAGTTCCGCAATGGTGGCGCCGACATTCCTCCAGATTGCGAGCCCTAAATGAAAGCCACAGCATCGTCGTCGGCACTGCCCAGACGCGATTGCCTCTGAAGGCTCTGGAGTCCTTTGAAATGAATCTATCCCGTCGCCGCTTCTTCGCCTCCTCTCGGTACATCCTCGGCAGCACACTCGTTGATGCCTTGGCTACTCCGCTCTGGCGGTGGCGTTCGCGCCTACTGCTTCAGACCGGCCCCGCTCACCCTGAAGCCCACTCCGTACAATTTGTCGACGTGGCCAAAGAGGCCGGATTGGACATTCCTAACGTCTGGGGCGCGAGCGATCACAAACGTTACATCATCGAGGCCAAAGGAAGCGGCATCGCCTTCTTTGACTACGACAACGATGGCTGGCTCGATATCTACCTTACCAATGGCACGCAACTCGGCGAGACCTGGCCCGCGGGAAAGGCACCGACGTCACAGCTTTTTAAGAACAATCGAGATGGCACTTTCACCAACGTGACGGAAAAGTCCGGCTTAGCGCGTACTGGCTGGCAGACCGGGGTGTGCGTCGGCGATTATGACAATGATGGCTGGGACGACCTGTTCTGCTGTTTTTGGGGACATAACATTCTGTTCCACAATAACGGAAACGGGACCTTCAGCGACGTAACCCGAAAGGCAGGGGTCTACGACGACCAGATTCGCTGGGGCGCAGGATGCACCTTTCTCGACTACGATCGCGACGGGCACTTGGATTTATTCCTGTGCAATTACGTGAGGCTCGATCCCCGCGAAACCCCCGGACCCACCGATCCGCCCCTCTGCCAATGGAAGGGAATCCCGGTAATGTGCGGCCCGCGCGGGCTTCAAGGAGATACGAACGTCCTGTTCCACAACAATGGTAACGGGACCTTCAGCGATGTTTCACAGAAAGCCGGCATCCTCAAACCCGGGCCTCGATACTCGATTACCGCCGTCTCCTACGATTTTGACAACGACGGTTGGCCCGACATTTATGTCGCGGTCGACTCAGAGGCCAGCATTCTATTCCATAACAATCATGACGGAACATTCACCGACATGGCGGTGATGGCGGGCTGTGCCTACAGCGAGAACGGGCACGAACAAGCCGGCATGGGGGTCGCCGTGGCCGACTATGACGCGGATGGCTGGCTCGACATCTTCAAGACCAACTTCGCTGACGATACTTCGAATCTTTACCACAACAACGGCGACGGCACCTTTAGCGATGTCACCTTCTCCTCGGGAATTGGCATTAACAACCGCTACGTCGCCTGGGGATGTGGCTTCATCGACTACGACAACGATGGTTGGCCTGACATCCTGCAAATCAATGGGCACGTCTATCCGGAAATCGATACCCACGACATCGGACAGACATATAAAAATCCTCGCTTGCTGTACCGCAATCTCGGCAATGGGCACTTCCGCGACGTCTCGGCGGAAATGGGCCCGGGCATTAACCAACGATTCTCGAGCCGGGGAGCGGCTTTCGGTGACTACGACAACGATGGCGACATCGATGTTCTGGTTTTGAACATGAATGATCTGCCTTCCTTGCTCCGC
>JAFAPG010000198.1 GCA_019247235.1 Acidobacteriota bacterium | reverse complement strand
CATTCTCCGGCTCAGCGCGAATTGGCACAATCGGCGAAAACCGCTCTCGAAAAATCCGGGCGCTTGTCCCGTCCGATCGTCACCGAGATCCTCGCGGCCACAACCTTCTACCAGGCAGAAGACTATCACCAGCAGTATCTTGAAAAGCGCGGCCTGGCGAGCTGCCACATTCAATAACATCGAAGCGGGTGGAGTAAAAAGGCAGGGCGCTTGCTAGGAGCCGGTTAGCTTGACTCGGAGCTCTTCGGGCAGGCGCTCGCGAATCTCCGCTGGCAAACGATCATGCACGTGGCGCACTCCCAAGCGGGCTACATCGACCATGGTGGTCGGAGCGGGCGTGGCTAGGGCTACGATCAACCAGATCAGCGCCGACAGGACAAAACCGCCGCACGCGATTAACTCCAGGATCAAAGTATGGCGCGGCGCCCAGTAGTGAATGACGGCAAAGGCTATCAGGAAAACTCCGGCCGAAACTGAGGCCAGGATAATCAGCCCCACATCAATCAGGCGGTGAAGTCGTTGGCGCGAGCGGCAATAGGCACAGGCGGCAAAATGCGCTTCGTAGTCCCCCCGCATCTCCGGGGCTAGGCTGGATATGTCATATCGCCAGCCGGCAAGAATCTTACCCACGACGGGGTCAACACAAGCGCTCGTCATTCGAATTAAAGGCGAATACTCTCGATCGCGGCATTCTGCGATGCCAAAAGGAGTCGATTGCTCAGCAGAGTTCTCCTTCGTCCCAACGCCTTCTCGGCCGCTCGCCAAGCCAGCTCTGGGTGATTATTCTGCTCTGACAGATGCGCCAGCACTATGAAAGATGCACCTCCATCATAGTCTTTTGCAAAAAAACGGGCCAGAGAGTCATTCGACAGGTGCCCGACCCGGCTCATGACGCGCTGCTTCACCGACCAGGGATATGGGCCTACGCGTAGCATTTCTATATCATGATTGGATTCGATGACTAAGACGTCGGAGTTTCGTAGGTGATCGCATACGCTCGCGGGCATGTATCCAAGATCGGTGGCGATCGCGACTTTCGCTCCTTCGGCGCAAAAAGTGAAGCCCACCGGATCGACCGCGTCATGCGGAATGGTGAATGGTGTTACCGTGATGTCAGCGATTTGAAATGACCGTCCGGCAGAGAAAACCTCGATCTTTTTAAGTTTCGCCACTTCTCCCAGTTCATCGCGCAAGGCCCGTGACCAAGCCTGGTAGGTGGCGCCCGTCATGTACACCGGCCCCTTCCATTTTTTGACCAGCGTATTGAGTCCATGAACATGGTCGGCATGCTCGTGCGTGATAAGAATGGCGGAGATACTCTGAGGATCCAGGTTTTGCGATCTCAGTCGCTTGTAGGTCTCGCGGCAGGAGATGCCGGCGTCAACCAACAAGCGCGCCTTCGAACTTTCAATGACAGCAGCATTCCCTCGGCTGCCGCTGGCGAGCACGCAAACCGAAACACCCATGGGCTCGAGGATACATTCACCTACTGTGGAAACGGGAGTAACTCTTTGGTTAAGCGGCTACAATCTTACTCTCGCGAGCGAAGCAACTCATCGATGCCCTTACGCGCAAGAACGCCGGCATAGGAACCGGCAGTTCCGGTAGCGAAACCCAAAAACGACTCCCAAATCTGAGCCCGGTAAGGTTTCAGTCCCAACCAGGCGTAGGCCACCAGACGCACTAGCGGCACACCGGCACCTACCAGGAGCGCCCATCGCCAGGCGCCAGTCGGGCGAAGCGAGCCGAGAACTAAGGTCGAAACGGACACAATGAGTGCGGTGAATAAGAAATCCCCCAGACGAACCTCGGCCAGACCAGCGCTCACGCCGAGCAACAGGGCCAGCATATAGAGACCGAGGTCAGAGCCGCGCATGGCTAATAGTTGTAGAATCCTTGCCCTGATTTTCGTCCCAGCCATCCGGCGTCGACCATCTTGACCAGCAGCGGGCAGGGACGATATCGAGGGTCTCCCAGACCTTTTTGCAAGACCCGCATGATGTCAAGGCAAACATCCAGCCCGATGAAGTCGGCCAATTCGAGCGGTCCCATAGGGTGATTCATTCCCAGTCGAAAGACTTGATCGACTGACTCCGCACTAGCCACGCCCTCCATCACTACAAACATGGCCTCGTTCAGCAGGGGCATCAAAACCCGGTTGGAGACAAAGCCGGGTGCGTCATGAACCTCAACCGGGGTTTTTCCCAGCGAAAGGGCAAGATCACGGATCAGGGTAAAAGTCTCGTCCGCAGTTCTCAACCCGCGCACGACCTCGACTAGTTTCATCACCGGCACCGGATTAAAAAAGTGCATGCCGATGACCTTCTCCGGCCGTGAGGTTACGGCCCCCAGCTTGGTAATGGAAATCGAAGAAGTGTTCGAGGCCAGAATGATCTCGGCCCGGCAGATCCGATCGAGGTGGGAGAGAAGCTCGGCTTTGGTTTCGAGTTTCTCCCAAGCCGCTTCAACGACCAGATCGCAAGCCGCAAGCGCCTCGCGCTCGGTCACAGTCACGATGCGTTCGAGCGTGGCCGATTGCTCGGCTCCTGTGATTTTGCCCTTCGCCACTTCTCTATCCAGGTTCTTCCGAATCCTGCCGAGCGCGCGTTCGAGCGTCGATCGTTCCACATCACACAAGGTGATTGCATATCCACTTTGGGCAAATACCTGGGCAATTCCGTTGCCCATTGTCCCTGCCCCGATAACCCCGATGTGCTTTAGCTCGATTCCCATATTGCCGGCCTGAAAATCAACCGAAGTCTACCATTGCGCCGCCAGGCCTACGAAACTTTAGCCCGGCTCTGGGGTTCGAAAAGTTGTGTACGGAGGGGGCGAGGACCGGGCCCATGAGCAGGCAACTTCCAGCCCAACCCCGCGTGGAGGGTCAATATGAAATCTAAGCTAAGACGAGCGCTGCTCGCGTGCGCGATTTTTGCCGGCTTGCTGGGTTATGCAGCCGCCGAAGATCACTCTTACTACGATCGAGATGACTATCGGTATGATCATGACGGGTACCGCTACGATCGCGATGACTACGGCGCGGACTTCCGGCACGGCATGCATGTGGCAAGAGACATAGGTTTTCGTGACGGGGCCGAGATCGCCCGCGAGGATATGTGGAGAGGCAAGCCTTTTAATCCGCGACCGCGGGGACGCTATGACGACGCCGATCACGGCTATCGTCCCCAATTCGGCAGCATCCACGAATATCGCGAGCATTACGCGGATGCCTACCGCGAGGGGTATAGCAGCGCGTTTCGCGGGTACGGATATCGCTAGGTTGTTGGTTAGGGGGGAAGAACAGGCCGCCTAGAAACATTTAGGCGGCCTTATTCTTTGACTGCAACGCTGGCTATTGGACGGGCAGGGTCTCTTGGATAGCCAGCTTCTCTCCTTCTTGCAGTTTGATTACCCGGTGCACGGTCTGATATCCAGCCATCGAGATGTCAATCACGTAGGTGCCGGGATTGAGGTAGAAATCGAAAGGGCTGCTCTTCTCGAGCAAGCGGTCGTTCACCATAATTTGCGCGCCCTTAGGTTGGGTCTTGACGCTCACAATACCCATGCCGGAGTTGTCCTCACGCCCGAACATCTTCTTGAACTTGCCATTGGCAGCCCGGATCTCCTCGGTATTGCCTAGATGCGTCAAGGTAAGATTGACGGTGGCCGTTTGACCGAGCTCCACATGGATGGGATCGCTGGCCTCAAGATACCCATATCGCCGCAATGTTACGGTGTGCGCGCCAGCTGCCGACACGCTGATCTGAGAGGGCGTCAGCTTTCCCGTATCGGTTCCATCGATCACAATGGCGGCACCGGCGGGCGTGCTGGCCACCGACACAATACCTGCCAAGGGATGAAGTTCAACTGAAATGGTCGCCCGTTCTCCGCGTCCTAGCGATAAGTTGCGCGTAACCGCAGCAAAGCCGGCTCTGCTTGCTGACATCGTGTGCTGCCCTGGCGCGATGTCGGTCAACCGGCATGGGCTCTGGCACAAAGCAGCACCATCAAAGACAATCTGCGCTCCCGCGGGGGTAGAATCCACCGAAACTTGTGCCCAGGCCGAAGAAGCTGCGCTCGCCCGCAACTTGGCTTTTTTTGTCCTCTCCGCCGTCGAGAGCGAAGGTTGTTCCTTCGCCGCCTCAGGGGCGGACTGCTTGCGCGGGGATGGAGGCGTTTGCCCTCCTGCGGCTGGCGCGATAGTTTCGGTGGCCGACGGAGGAGCGCTGTCAACCCGAGAAGCAGGGCTCGGCTGCGCCTTGGCCGACGCCCCCGTATCTTGTTCCGCCCCGGTTAGCGCTTGCACGGCGCTCGCCGGAGCTCCCTGCTCACGCCGCTCCTCATAGAAGTTGTGGAGTGCCATCGTGCCAACGATTAGCACAATGACTGCAACCGCGCCGGCGATGGCAAAGACATAAAGCTTGGGCGGAGTCTTGCGGATTTCCGCCAGCGCCTTTTCGGCGAGCTCGCGAACTTCAATCGTGGGCTTCTCTTCGCCAGCCTTCTTAAACTCTGCTATTGAGGCTCCTTGAACGATCTCGGCCTCGACTGGAGCAACCTCCGCCGCACTAAGTGTGACTTGCTTGAGCGGCGGTAGTTCGTCGATATCGGAAAATGTCTTGTTCGGCTGTGGTGTCGACCCACCTCGTTCGGCAACCAAGGGATCCACGGCGAAGGTCGATGTTTCCTTGGGAGTCGACAGGGGCGCAGCCGCTCGGGCTTTCGAGACGCGAGCGCTGACGGTCGTTGGCGCGAACGATGCTTGCGAGCTGGCAACAGGCGCCTTAGACCTTTGCCAGGAAGCGGCAAATTGTTGCTCCGGCTGGATCGTAGCGCTAGAAGCGGCCGCGGCCGCAGCCGTTCGGGCTCCGCCCGATTTGCATTGCTCAAGGTCGCGCACTAGCTCTTCCGCTGACCCATATCGCTGGTCAGGCGATTTGGCCAGCGCCTTCATAATTAATTGGTTGAGTACCGGGTTCAGGTTCGGTTTGAGCCTGGCTGGCTGAACCGGCGGCTTTTCAGCAATGGCCGCGCGAACCTCCTCGCTGGTTGCCCCAGGAAAGGCTTTCTGTTCCGTGGCCATCTCGTAGAGGATCGCGCCCAAGGTAAAGATCGCCGAGCGCGCGTCGCAGGTCTGGCCACAGAGCTGCTCGGGAGACGCGCAGTACTGTAGTTCACAAATTGAGCAGGAGTCTTGAGTGGAGGAAGTCATGGTGGAGATGCCAAAGCCGAGGACCTTCACCGTGCCGTCCCACTGCACCATGACCTTTGCCGGCTCAAGCGCCTGATGCATCACTTTATGAACCTGAGCATGCTCAAGAGCATGGCAGAGCTGACGCGCGATATCCTGAATATCCCAAATGGAGAACCCTTCCTTGCGCGCCAGCATGGTGGCAATCGAATTTCCTTGAACGTATTCGCTCGCTGCCAACAGTAGGTCGCCGTCATCGCCGACCCCGTAAAGGCTCGAAATGTTGGGGCTGTTAAGCGGCTTGGCTTGATCAGCCTCTTCAAAGACACGCTTGATCAAAGCCTCGCGGTCCGGGACCCGCTCGAGCGCTACTACCTTTAAGGCCACTGTCTGGCCACCTTCCGGATCAAGGGCTTTATAAATCCTAGAAGAAAAGGATTGCGAGATCTGACTGATTATTTCGAAACGCCCGATTTTGTTCGCCATTTGAGTTGCTGCCCCAGGGCGCCGGCTAAGCGTCCCAGTCTCGGGGAGAGAACCTCTTGGATCATAGTGGATTCGTTCTTCGAACCGGGAATTACCGAAGTACCTAAGAAAAAGCCCGGGCCATCGGCCTTTTAGCAAGGCACGGCGTAGACCGGCTGGACCTGTGGCGGGTCACCACGACCGCTGATGGCCCGGCGACGCTCGGGTCGTCACCCGAGCCCCTGGCGCGGGCACCCCTGATTTTTCACAATTTCGGGAACGCTGCCAGCTCCGCTCTCGTATCGCACAAGGAGAGAAGGGATCCTCACCTTGATGACAAATGTCAGATTCGCTCGCTGACGATGTGCACTTGGCAAGGCGGGGCCGGTCGGTGACCCTAAGGATAAGAAGAATGCCGCGATGGTTTTTGTTAGCGGATTTATGTTTTACTTTATGTTCTATGCTGAAGAGCCGCCCTCTGCGTCTTTCACCTTTACTATTAGGTGACAGAGGCTTTCATGGAGTTTGTCGATGACGCTAGCTCGATTTGTTAGAAAAAACGCGTTTCGCAACAAGCGGCGCACCTTTTTAACCATCTTTAGTATCGCCTTTCCTCTGCTGCTGCTCTCTTTTTTGATGTCCATTTGGCGCGCCTTTTATGGTGACGATCTGCGTTCAGCGCAGTCCAACCAGCGTCTGATCACACGTCACAAGGTCTCGCTGGCCAATTTAATACCGGGGTATTATCGCGACAAGATTCGCCATGTTCCCGGCGTCACCCATGTGGTCAATATGAACTGGTTCGGGGGCGTGTATAAAGATACGACACAAAAGAATTTCTTCGCCCGCTTTGGCACCGATCCCGAGGAATTTTTCGCTATCTATCCCGAGTTGTCGATTCCCCCCGAGCAGCTCGAAGCCTGGAAGAAAGATCGCGCCGGCTGCGTTGTGGATGCGGAACTAGCGAGGAAGTACGGGTGGAAGCTTGGCGATCGCATTGTCTTGCAAGGCGACATCTACCCAATCCAGCTCGACCTGAACGTGCGTGGAATCTTCACGGCGGAGCTTCCCAACAATGCGCTCTACTTCAACTGGAAGTACGTCGAAGAAGGCGTGTCGTTTGCCAAGGGTACGGCTGGCTTTTTTGCCATCCTGGTCGACTCTCCCCAGGATGTCGATCGGGTGTCCCATGCCATTGACGCCATGTTCGCCAACGCGCCTGAACCGACGAGAACGGAAACCGAGAAG
>JAFAPG010000905.1 GCA_019247235.1 Acidobacteriota bacterium | reverse complement strand
CAACGAACGGGATTCCCGCTACCAACATCTCCAAGGCAAGCGGGCTCGCTTGCCCCTGATCAATCGCGAGATTCCCATCATTACCGACGAGCTGGCGCAGCCTGAGTTTGGAACCGGCGCCGTGAAGGTGACGCCCGCGCACGATGCCAATGATTTTGCCGCCGGGCTTCGGCACAATTTGCCGGCCATAGAAGTCATGGACGAGCACGCGCGTATGAATGAGAATGCCGGACCGTACCAGGGGCGTGATCGCTACGAAGCACGTAAACGCGTACTCGACGATCTACGAAAGCAGAATTTCTTGGTAGGAGAGAAGGATTACACGATTGTCCTTGGAAGCTGTCAGCGCTGTGGAACCGTGGTTGAACCCCGTTTGTCGACCCAATGGTTTCTTAAGATTCAGCCTCTCGCTGAACGCGCTATCGAAGTAGTCGAACGCGACTATATTCGCTTCACGCCCGTCAATTACCGTCAGATCTACCTGAACTGGATGCGCAACATTCATGACTGGTGCATTTCGCGGCAATTGTGGTGGGGACATCGAATTCCCGCCTGGTATTGCTCCTGTGGCGAGGTCATCGTCGCGCGTGAGGCACCTACAATCTGCAGCCGTTGCCGGAGCTCAAAGCTCGAACAGGATGCGGACGTTCTCGACACCTGGTTTTCATCCGGCCTGCTCCCGTTCACCGCGCTCGGCTGGCCCCGGCCAACCCGTGATCTCGAAGTCTTTTACCCCACCCAGTTACTGATCACCGGCTTCGACATTTTGTTTTTCTGGGTGGCGCGGATGATCATGCTGGGCTGCTGGTTTATGGCTCCTCCACATAAGCCAAGCTCCTCAGGCACGCCCACCGACTCTGCCCTGGACGAGTCGGTTCCCTTTCGCGAGGTTTACATTCACGGCCTGGTGCGAGACGCTGAACGGCAGAAGATGTCTAAGACCAAAGGCAACGTGCTCGACCCGATCGCGGTTATTGAGAAGTACGGCACCGATGCTACCCGCTTTACCTTGGCGGCAATGTCCTCGCCCGGTACCGACATCGCTTTCAATGAAAGTCGCACGGATGGATATCGCGCCTTTGCCAATAAGATCTGGAATGCGGCGCGCTTCCTGTTCATGAACCTCGATCGACTCGGTCTGAACAGCCGTGATGTCGCTCCCCAAGCCACGGAGCAACCCAGTGCGGGCCTGGCAGGTTTTTGTGCGGTAACGCTCGAAGATCGCTGGATTCTCTCGCGTTTTCATCACGTCAGCCACAGTGTGAACGAATCGCTCGCGGCCTACCGCTTCGATGAAGCCGCTAACTCCATCTATGACTTTTTTTGGGGCGAGTTTTGCGACTGGTACATCGAGCTGATCAAACCTCGACTGGCGCCCGAATGCGGTGACCAGGCGCGTGTCGCGGCGACCAACCTAGTCACCGTCTTTGAGGCAGCGCTGCGTCTGCTCCATCCCATTATGCCCTTCATTACCGATGAAATTTGGCATGCTCTCTATGACGAGCAACCGCCGCTCCGATCCGCGGCACTCGCCAACTACCCTATCGGGGAACAGAAACAGATCGACCGGAAGGTCGAAAGCCACATGGCAATCCTCGAAGACATGATCGTGGCGGTCAGAAACCTACGGGCGGAAAGAAAGATTGAGAGCAAAGCCAAGGTTGACGTCGAAGTCTTTGTCCACGAGCCTGAAATCCGTATGCTGATCGAGAACAACCGCGGCTCGATTGAACGGCTCGCGAACGTAGCCGACCTTCGTTTCGAGGATCACTCCCTCGAAAAGCTCGCCGGGGTGCGCCACACCTCGCGTTTTGATGTCCGGCTCCTTTATGAAGCCAAAATCGACGTAGCTGCCGAGTGCGACAAGCTACAAAAGGAACTGGAGAGGCTCGACAGGGAACTTTCGAATGGCCAAAGGCAGCTCGACAATGAGCAGTTTCTGGCCAAAGCGCCCAAAGAGGTAGTCGAGAAACTTCGGCGCCGCTTAGAAGAAGTCTCGGGACTGGTTCAAACGATTGGACGCAAACGCCAAGAACTGAAATGCTTAGGCTAGAACGAAACGCCGGTTCCCCCGAGGCCCTGCACCCCTCAGTAACCCATTTAGGTGCAATGCAGTTGCTCAACGACGGAGATCTGATAAGGTGTTCCTAACTGAGGGCTCGTGATCTCGCCAGGTGCCCTGATACATACATTTCTCCAAGAAACATGGACTGGAACAGTCGGCGCATCACCGCCATTCTTGAGAACGCGCTTGTGGAAGACCGGGCGACGCGCGATGCCACCAGCTATGCCTGTATCGACCCAAACCAAAGGGCGACAGGCACGATCATTGCAAAGCAGGAGTTGATTCTCTCCGGCCTGGGCTGTATCCCCAGAATTTTGGACGTATATGCGGCGCTTGATGGCGCCGTAGTTTCGCACTATGAGGTGACCAGCCACCCAGAAATCTTCGATGGCGTGCGCCTGCATAGCGGGCAGCCGGTCGCGGTCATTCGACACAACGCACGCGTACTTCTCTCCTGCGAGCGCGTTATGCTGAACTTCTTGCAGCGTCTGAGCGGGGTCGCAACCCTGACTCGGCAATTTGTGGAGGCGGTTAGCGGTACAAAAGCGAAGATTCTCGATACCCGCAAGACCTCTCCCGGGCTCCGCGCGCTGGACAAATACGCAGTTCGTTGTGGTGGTGGGCAAAACCATCGCCTAGACCTCTCCGATGGCGTGCTGATTAAGAACAACCATATTGCCTTGGCAGGCAGCCTGAAAACCGCTCTTGAGCGGGCGACTCGCAACCGTCGAGGAACACAAACCATTGAAGTTGAGGTGCGCAATTTGTCCGAGCTTGAAGACGCGCTCAATTTTGGAGGGGAGGCCATACTGCTTGATAACATGTCGGCTGCCGACGTGAAGACGGCGGTCGAACGCTGCTCGCGAGCCGAGCGTCGGCTTCCGCTCGAATGCTCGGGAGGAATCAACCTCGGAAACGTCCGAGCCTATGCCCAAACCGGGGTAGATTTTATCTCCATCGGAGCCCTCACCCATTCCCCTCCGGCCGTCGACCTGAGCCTGCGGATCGGCGCGTCCTAGGTAAAGGACCTGCATTTCGCTTCTGGCCCGTGTTCTCGCAGAGGGCAAAAAGAAGGGCTTTCGTAACTACCAACCCCTATTCCCAGCAAAATCGTTTCGGAGTACGATTTTCTGGCATGCGAAACCACCGCGCTGGGGCCCTGGTCAGAGGCGTATTTCTGGCTTCTCTGGCCTTCATGCTTGCTGGCTGTGGCGGCGGGGCGAGCAACAACAACCCAGGAAACGGTAACCCACAAGGGAATGGGGGGAACGGTGCCGGCGCCCCCGGGGTGCCTACGGGGCTAACCGCAACCGCGGGCA
>JAFAPG010000895.1 GCA_019247235.1 Acidobacteriota bacterium | reverse complement strand
CTTATACCAGTTCTCTGTGGAAATGTCTCCCCAAGCCTGTTTTGCCAAAGCGGCAAGATCCGACAAACCCCGATAGTCTTCAGAATTGTCCATGAGGTACTCAATTGGATAGCTTGGCATCGCTTCGACCAACCCATTCACTTGCTGGAGATTGGTGATGATGTTGCCGATCACGTTAAGATCGTACTCACCAATCGCGTTCCTGATAAACGACTGTGCGCCCGAGTCGCCTGTATTCCACAAGGCTTCAGCAAGACTTAGGAATGTAGCGGCGTAGGCGTCGGCGGAATCATAGTTATTGGTGGAAGTCTCTACAGTATTTGAAACGGTATAGTTATATACCGTCCCATAAATTCCTTGATTATCCGGCCAGTTTAAATGGGCAAGATACCAACTCATCCAATTTTCAACCTGCGGGATACGGTTGCTTACGTTGTCCTTCAACCAACCAATGGCAGCGAGATTGGCAAAATACGGCTCGATCTCAGTATTGCTGTACAGAATCGCTCCGTCGGAAAGCTGCTGTGAAGAGATGTATTCCGCGGTAAGGGTTAAATTGTTTTGATAATTTTGAGCATTGGCGGTGGGCGCCAAGACTGTAGCAGCGGCGAATGAGAGAAAAAGAATAAGAGTGCTTGGGACGATTCGATTATTTACGCCTGTGCCAACCATGAGGGAAAGAATTCTTCAACTAGAGACGATAACCTAAGTCTCTTTCGCAAGGGCGTCAAGTACAAACTCAGCAAATTTTCGAAACCTGGAGCTTCGAACTCCTGGGAGTCGGTGATTTGAATGTCGTTCAGGAATCCATGGGGTCCATCTATTCGTTGCAGCGTGACGACACTGGCCAAGACTTATGAATTCGCCTGGCCCTTGCATCGCTAGCCGTCTACGTAGAGGGGCGACTCAGTAAAATTCCATCGCTGCCAAGTGTAAAACCACCAGGCTGCTCCTTTTCTGACGAGCCAAGGCAGGGAGCCTGCCGCCGCTTCGACCCTTGGATTGCAATTTCCCTGCCCTCTCAACAGGGGGAAATGAAACCCCAGGCCGGTTGAAAACAAAGAACGCAGATCTCACGGCGAGAGAGCCGCTCGGTTTAGGTGCGCTCACGTGGCCGCAACTTATTTCACAGACACACGGACTTGTTAGTGCCAAAACTGTCGCTTCGAATCACCTATCGCTTCTCCGAAGTGCGGCTCTCAACCCTCAGCCTGGAACCCCAGGAGCGACCACCTGAACCTATAAACAAGCGTGCCTCACCCAACTTCTCAAGCAATTTGGTTATTAAGCCAGCCTGGTGCCTGGGAGCATGCGGCAGCGATCCAGTTTCCCCTAAGTTCTTCGCCGAGTTAGCGGTTACTAAGAGTGGTGACGGAAGGGTGGGGGACAAGGCGATTCTCTGCAAGCTGCCTTGAGAGGCACGTTCTTTCGTCAAGGACCCAGACACTCTCCCCAGCGGGTCTGACATCACTTTGGGAGGAGCTATGCGAAATAGTTGGGGGAGGCTGTTGATTATAACGTCGTTGGGGATGTGGCTGGTCACGACGAGCGCGTTTGGGACGAGTTCGACGGAGGAACAGGCTGGGGAGAAGGCAGCCGATCAGAGCGCTCCCGCGCTCACCATTTATAACCAGAACTTCTTTGTTGCCCGCGATCACGTCCTGCTTGACCTGAAGCCTGGCGTGAATCGCGTTCAATTTGTCGGCGTGAGCTCCCATCTCGAACCAGACTCGGTAATTTTGCGCGATCCGGGAGGTCGCGCCCTGCAGATCTTGGAACAAAACTATCGCAACGATCCGGTCTCGCAGGAGTTGCTGCTGTCGTTTTATGAGGGCAAGACGGTTGACTTTGTGGTAGGGAAAAACGCCGATGGAACCGACATCAAGATGAAGGGGAAGATCATCCGCAGCGGCTACGTGCCCACGAACTTCGTGAATGGCTACCCGCAGCAAACCTCGATGCAACCCATTGTTGAGGTGGACGGTGTATTGCGGTTCGGCCTGCCCGGCCAACCCATCTTCCCCGCCTTGAGTGCTGACGCGATCTTGAAACCTGCACTGAGCTGGCTGATCGAAAGCGGCTCTCCTGGCAAATTTGCGGCCGAAGTGTCTTATGTTAGCGGCGGTATGACGTGGGAGTCAGATTACAACGTGGTGGCTGAAGAGCAGACCAGTGGCAAGCCCGACGTCGTCGACCTGATCGGCTGGGTGACGATGCGCAATCAGAGCGGCAAGAGCTTTGAAAATGCCCATATTAAGTTGCTGGCCGGCGATGTGAGCAAGCTACAAGGAACGCAACCGGCCAACCGCCTCTACGCCGCCGAATTTAAGGCT
>JAFAPG010000498.1 GCA_019247235.1 Acidobacteriota bacterium | reverse complement strand
TGCCTTCGACATGGACTCGACTCTCATTCGCGCCGAAGTTATCGATGAATTGGCGAAACTGCACGGGGTAGGCGACGAAGTCGCGGCCATTACCGCCGCGGCCATGCGGGGAGAATTGGATTTTTCTCAAAGTTTGTTGCGCCGAGTCGGTTTGCTCCGCGGTCTGGCGGAGAGCCGTCTTGTTGACGTGCTTAACTCCGTACCTCTCGCCGAGGGCGCTGAAAAGTTAGTGGCGGTATTAAAGTCGTTGGGGTACAAAACCGCCGTGCTTTCCGGGGGTTTCAGTTTTTTCGGCGAGTATCTTCAGGCGCGTCTCGGAATCGATTACATGTTCGCGAACCAATTAGAGATCCAACATGGCACACTGACGGGAGCCATCGTGGGCGAGATTGTGGATGGCAAGCGAAAAGCCGAGCT
Organism: Acidobacteriota bacterium; assembly: GCA_019247235.1. GTDB lineage: Bacteria > Acidobacteriota > Terriglobia > Terriglobales > Acidobacteriaceae > Gp1-AA145. The sequence continues at coordinate 3,808 of JAFAPG010000498.1, read as the reverse complement.
GCTTAACGCCATCGCCGAAAACGAGCATATCTCACTGGATCAGGTGGTCGCCGTGGGCGACGGCGCCAACGATCTTCCCATGCTCAATCTGGCTGGTATGGGTATCGCTTTTCATGCCAAACCCCTGGTGCGCCAGAGTGCTCAGCACGCAGTCTCTTACCTAGGTCTTGACAGCCTCCTTTATCTGATCGGTGTGCGTGACCGAGATCTCGATCATCCGGAATTTGGCTCGCGCGGAGCCTGCAACTGAAAGATGCAGCGAGCGCAAGTAGCTTCTACCGCTGCCTGCGTTGCGCTGTGCTCGGCGCAACCGCTGAATTTTTCTCCCGTATGTTCCATCAAGTCGGTATAGGGCCTGGCCATACTTCAAGTTGTGAATTGACAAATACTCCTATGCCTAGGTGTATAAAGCCCTGATCAGCTGCAGGTGATGTCTTGCTCGTGGCCGTACGGGATAGAGGCTGAGTTGCTCAAGAACAAGCCATATCGAGGCATCGAGTGACATCTCTTCCCTTCTCTGGCCTTCGTCCTTTCCTGGGGGTGCATGGGGTTCTTGCAAGCTTCGATCGTGCCGAAGATTTACCAGCTATGACAGGCAATTACGGCGACGAGTGCGCGGCTTGAACGGGAGCACGCTTTGTGCTAGAACGTACCTCTATGTTTGCTCATTGCGATGAGCAAGTACTCTTTGAAATTGCTTCTACCGCGGGCGAGGCGCTCGCGCAATCCGGCGCCTACGGAACTTCCTCGAAGTAGTTCCGCCGGTGTAAGACTTCGAACCTCCTAGCCAAGTTTTGGAGTTCGGATGTTGTTAGCGAGAAGTCCTGAAGCAAGCGGAAGTTGCTCACCCTCTCCCGAGCCCACGCTTCGTGCCGCTGATCGTTCTCTCTCCCTGATCCAATCGCTTGGCCGTTCAACTACTACCAATCAGCCGACCGCCGGAGGAATAAATGGCGACCAATCTTATTCAGATTGCAAACGATACTGAGATCAAGAACCGTTTAGAAGCTGAGCGTGCCCGCTTGCGGAAAATCGCCGGACTTGATCAGCCCAAACACTTTCATCGTCCGGTTGAGAGAGCCTTTACGGCGGCTGAGCGAGATCGAGTCACCATTCTCTTTGGCGGCTTTACTTGGAAGCACGAGGACCTGATTCGCGCCGTCTTCCAGGGTTGTGGCTATCGTTGCGAAAAGCTACCCGTGCCAAACGTCGCCGCCTTTCAGGCGGGTAAAGAATACGGGAACAACGGACAGTGCAATCCTACGTATTTCACCGTCGGCAATCTGGTGCAATACCTTCAGTTCCTCGAAAAAGAAGGTCTCTCACGGCAGCAGATCCTCGATCAGTATGTATTTTTCACCGCCGGCTCCTGCGGACCGTGCCGGTTCGGTATGTATGAGGCTGAGTACCGCTTCGCTTTGAAAAATGCCGGTTTTGACGGCTTCCGCGTGCTGCTGTTTAAGGACAGCGACGGCATCAAGGCTGCGTCAGGGGAGCCAGGTCTTAAATTCACCATCGATTTCGGCTTCGGCATGCTGAATGCCTTGCACTTGGGTGATGTAATCAATGATCTGATCTATCAAATCCGCCCCTACGAAACCACCTCCGGCGAAACCGATCGCGTTTTCCGCGAAATGGTTGATGGCTTGTGTGAGGACTTAAAGAACCGCAAATCCTTTGAGATCGAGCAGGTAGCACCTGAGTGGGCCAAACCCAAGTTTAAGAAGAATAAGGTGCTGCGCAATACCTTTAATGTTTTCGGTAAGTGGCACGAGCACATGTGGGGCAAAGACTACCTGAGCGCCCTGCATGCGGCCCGCGAGAAGATGAACTCCATTGAGGTCGACCGTACCCGGGTGAAGCCCACGGTCAAAATCACGGGTGAGTTCTGGGCGCAGATTACCGAGGGCGACGGCAACTTCCATATGTTCGAGTTTCTAGAACGGGAAGGAGCTCAGGTAATCGTTGAGCCCATCGCCACCTGGGTCGCTTATCTCATGTATCAGGCCAAAGCCCATGCCATTGCCAAATGGCCCGTGAACAGGCCCCATCGCAATCCGCAGTGGTACGAGCTGAAGAAGCACTTTGCCAACTACATCGGGCTGCACAAGAAACTATGGGGCATCGGTGCGGGTCAACGCATGTGGAATTTCTTCTATCGCCGCACGCTGAAGCATTTAGGCGGGATCACGCACGATTTAGTACCGCAAGTTGAATTGGCCGAGCTCGCCCACCCGTTCTATAACCAGTTTGCTCGTGGGGGCGAGGGCCACTTAGAGGTAGGCAAGAACGTTTATTACACCGTCCATAAACTCTGCCACATGGTTCTAGCCCTGAAACCGTTCGGTTGCATGCCTTCGACGCAAAGCGATGGTGTGCAGTCGGCGGTCATTAACAAGTTCAAGGACATGATCTTTCTTCCTATCGAGACCTCCGGCGAAGGAGAGGTTAACGCTCACAGCCGAGTACAAATGGCACTCGGAGAGGCAAAAGTGAAGGCGAAGGCGGAATTCGAGCAATGCCTGTCCTCGACCGGCAAGAGTATGTCAGAGATCCGCGCTTATATCGATGAGCATCCAGAGCTGAAACGACCCTTCTATCACGTGCCTCACCGCGAGGGGGTGGTCGGAACGGCGGCTCAGTTCGTCCTTCATGTCAGCGATCGTATCGATCGCGACACTGGGTTTTGGAAGCGAACGCGGGTGCCGGTTCGAACTCCAGTGACCGCTAGCGGTGACTGATCTTTCTTCCCCCCGCCGCACGAGCAAAGCGGCAGGGGGGCATCGAAAGGGCAGACCTTGACTGCCCGGGACGGGATTCGCTTTGCCCCCCGGCGGACGCGAGGACTTTCGATACGGTGTGAATAGAAATGTGAATAGAAAGAAGAGGCATTGATGCACGACCATAAGGGTCCGAAGTTAATTCAGATTGCTCCACTTGAGAGCGTGCCGCCACCGCGCCCAGCGACAACATCGTCGAAGCCGAATGATCACCAGACACGGTTTCTAGTTGGCCTTGACGTCGGCTCCACCACGGTCAAGGCGGTGGTAGTCGATGCTGCGAGTGATCAGATGCTGTGGCAAGACTACCAGCGTCACGAGACCAAGCAGCCAGAGAAGACCCTTGAGTTTTTGAAGCGCATTGAGGCCGAGATCGGAGTGAACCGGAACAACACCCGTATGTTCTTGACCGGTTCAGGAGGCGGATCGATCGCAGACCAGATCGGCGCGAAATTTGTGCAGGAGGTTACAGCCGTCTCCCTGGCGGTCGAAAAGCTGCACCCGGAAGTCTACTCCGTCATTGAACTGGGCGGCCAAGACGCCAAGATCATCGTGTTCAAGGATGACGACGAGACCGGACGCAAGAAAAAGATCCCGTCCATGAATGACAAATGCGCCGGGGGGACGGGAGCGGTCATCGACAAAATCAACGCCAAACTGAAGATCCCGGCTCTGCAACTGGGCGACCAAGGCTATCGCGGCATTAAATTACACAAAGTAGCCGGTAAGTGCGGAGTATTTGCCGAAACCGACATAAACAGCCTGCAGAAAGTAGGAACGCCGCCAGATGAGCTGATGGCGTCTTTATTTGAAGCCATCGTGTTGCAGAACTTGAGCGTTTTGACCCGGGGCAATACTCTCCGTCCCCATGTGCTCTTGCTAGGTGGTCCTAACAGCTTCATTCGTGGTATGCGCGAAGCGTGGCAAGCCAATATTCCTCGCATGTGGGTGGAACGTAAAGTGGCCGTGCCAGAGGGAGCAAAACCTGAGGATCTCATCAAAGTTCCCGAAAACGCGCAGTATTTTGC
>JAFAPG010000915.1 GCA_019247235.1 Acidobacteriota bacterium | reverse complement strand
GCCAGCGGGAATGTCCTTTAAGATTTGTACGTTCTTGTATTGTTGTTGCGCCGTCCTTTCGCCGTCGGGGGTGGCCCTGAGGTAGCTATCCACCACATTCAAGCAAAGGACGATTATGAAGAGAACGGAGAGACATCGCATAATCGTCTTTAGCATCGTGCTGACAGGAAAACGTCCTTTTTCACTCGCTATGTGCCTCACGTCGTTTGCTTATGATCGGTAAAGCTAGTGTCCGTGATGCCCGATCTGAACGCGTAACCGCTCAGGCCCTCTGCCGGGTAGGAGTCGGCGATGCCGCTGACGGCGAGATCCACGCATTCTGCGCTGGCAAGCGCCAAAAAATGAACCAAGTCAGCTGCAGCAAGGCGCAACGGGTTCACAGTACAGCGGGCCGACTGATGTTCAGGTTCATCATAGAAGATTTTCCATGGGGCTTCTGAGAAAGGCCGGCGCAAGTTAGATGCCTTGCCGATTTCCTACAAACCCCGGCTTGCTTTGGGCAAGCTCGAGGTCGCTGGTCGGCGCCACAGGAACCGTGACGAACAGGGCCTCGTCATTCTGACCGGACTGGCCCCCCATCCTACCGATCTGTCTGAGGAGAGCTGCCAAGGCGTCACCCTCAACCGCGCCGCAATCGCCGGGCACGACCCGGCCTACTCGCCAACCTCTATCTTGGTTTGTCGGGCTCGGGGCTCAAAGCGTAACCGTTTTGCCGCTCTGCGCCGCTTCATAGATGGCGGTGATGATCTTCAAATCACGTAAGCCTTCTTCGCCCGGGGTTAAAGGCGTTTTATTCTGCATGACGCAGTCGGACATGTGATCCATTTCGGTAGCGAAATGGTCGACCACCGGCAAATCGATGCTATCGATCACGTTGCCGCGCTCGATCCACATGCGCAGGCCGCTGTACCAAGTCGCTGGATCTAGCTCCAAACGGCCTTCCGTTCCCATCACGCGATAGTGGCTCTGATGGAAATATCCATAGCTCGAGGAGCAATTGGACAGAATTCCGCTCGGGAAACGTAACTGAAAAGTGACATGCTCCTCTACCTCCTTAAACCGTGGATCTCCAGGGGTTGAGTACATCATGGCATTCACTTCTTTCGGCTCCTCCCCGGTAAGAAAACGTGAGGCATTCAATGCATAAATGCCAATGTCCATGAGCGAGCCGCCCCCAGCAAGCTTGCGGTTGCAGCGCCATTGCGTCGGATCGCCCATGGGAAAACCAGCGTCGGCCAGGATCATCTGCGTGGGACCGAGTTCCTTCGCTCGCGCGATTCGAATCGCTTCCCGGTTGTAAGGTTCGTATTGGCAGCGATAGGCAACCATCAGCTTGCGATCGGCCTTGTTGGCGGCGTCGATCATCTGCTGACATTCCGCGGGAGTATTGGCCATGGGCTTCTCCGAGAGCACATGCTTGCCAGCCTGGAAACCGCGAACAGTGTACTCGGCATGCATAGCATTCGGCAGGACTATGTAGATGATGTCGACCTCGGGGTTGTCCCGAATGGTATCATAGTTTTCATAGTTGTAAATATTCTTGGCATTCACGCCGTATCGCAGCGCAAGCTTTTTGGCCTTATCCGGGTGACCGCTGACGAATGCAACCGCCTTGGATTTCTCGCACTTTGAAAAGGCCGGCAGGATTTGATTTATCGACAAACTTCCTAGCCCGACGATGGCCCAGCCTAGTTTTTTTCCTGGCGGCTCGGGAACGCGCAGTTGCGCCCGAGCATCGCTTAACAGCGTGCCCGCCACGTTTACCGCCGCCAATCCTTGGCCAACTTTGCTTATGAATCCGCGACGAGTAAGATCTTTCCCGAAACGGGTTGACATGAGTTTTACCTCCCTACTTAGAACTGCGTTCTTTAGCGACTGGCCGCCACTTCTTCAAGAATCTGATATTGTTCGGTCACGCGGGGCTCTTGTACAGACCAGTAAGCGTATTTCCCTTGTGTGATTCCGTTTTGTGCCCTCCGCGCAAATATGAGTCTGATCGGTTGGTCTCCCAGCGATTGCGTCGAACGTCTCAAATCGAAAGCCATTTGTCAATTGCAAGTCCCGGACGAGTTTACAACCTTATTCTCTCCCCAAGTCTTCGCGAGCCACGCATGCGGCTTACCTACCGGCGAGGCAGTTTGTCTCTCGACACGCGCCCAGTCATCTCGGCGATATTATTCTCGGCCCGCTATATCGTTGGCGGCTGCCGAGAGCATCGTCAAGGTTCCGCCTGCCAAGCTCACCAACGTGCTGACCAGCGCTGTGAAGACGTGCTTCAAAGAGCTCCTGTGTGCCTACATCGAAGAGCCTCTGTTCATCGAAGAGGCGGGCACGAAGGTCTCCCGCGAGACCGTTACTTCAGTTCCCATCGTGAGTGGGACAGGGGAACGCCTTACCACCGACTTTCGAGCTAAGTCCGAATTCGACTGCAGTTATGACTTTCAGTGCTCGATGATAAGCTCTTCTTAGACTTTACCTACACCCGATTCATGGAGATTCTGCAACAGCTTTTTGAGCATCATTTTGATACCCCGCTAGTGGAAAGCCGGCCGTTGCAAGGCCAGCTCGGCGGCTCAGGGCGCCGCATTGTCCGACTGATCGGGGAAAATGCACGTGCCATTGGAATTTTGTATCAAGTGCGCGAGGAGAACCTCGCTTTTCTTGAGTTTTCCCGGCATTTTCGCGGGCATGGCCTGCCCGTGCCAGAGATCTATGCCGAAGATCTAGGCCAAGGAGCGTATCTCGAGCAAGACCTAGGAGAGACGACCCTGTTTGACTTCCTGAGCAAGAACCGCGCCGGCGAGAGAATTGATCCCGAGGTCATTGAAGTCTATCGCCGGGCGCTCTCAATTTTGCCGCGATTTCAGGTGGAGGCGGGCCGCGACCTCAATTACAAGGTTTGCTATCCCCGGTCGAGCTTCGATCGACAGTCAATTGCCTGGGATTTGAATTACTTTAAATACTACTTCCTGCGGCTGGCGGGGATTCCTTTCAACGAGCAAATGCTCGAACAAGATTTCGCACGGCTCACAAAATTCCTTCTCTCCGCTCCTCATGAATACTTTCTCTATCGCGATTTCCAGTCGCGCAACATTATGATCCACGAAGGCGACCTGTTTTTCCTCGACTACCAAGGCGGCCGCAAGGGGGCACTACAATATGACGTCGCTTCCCTGCTCTATGATGCCAAAGCCGACTTGCCCCCGGAATTGCGCTCCGCCCTGCTCGAGGATTACCTCAAGGATTTACGGAAGTTTGTTGCAATCGACCGCTCCACCTTCGTCGAACACTATTACGGGTACGTTTACGTGCGCCTGATGCAGGCGCTCGGGGCATATGGTTTTCGCGGATTCTATGAACGCAAGGCTCACTTCCTACAGAGTGTGCCTTATGCCCTTAAAAATCTTCGTTGGCTGCTGCACAACGTACACCTTCCCATTGCGCTACCCACACTGATGGAAGCCTTTCAGGCTATGCTCGGTTCAGACAAATTGCAGAATTTGAGCGATTCCACCGAACCGTCAGGCGCAGAGAGTACGACCGGCGCAAAGAAACTCGTGGTTCGAATCTTCAGCTTCTCCTTTCACGGCGGAGGGGTGCCTAAGGACGAAACTGGCAATGGAGGAGGATTTGTATTTGATGGCCGGAGCCTCCCGAATCCCGGGCGAGAGGAGCGTTTCAAAGATCTCACCGGAAAGGACAAA
>JAFAPG010000800.1 GCA_019247235.1 Acidobacteriota bacterium | reverse complement strand
GACTAAGCGTCCCATCCGAGTTGATCTTCGTGGGAATGGGGTAATACCCGGGAAGCTGGATGGCAACAAGGAATTGCGCGGATTGTGTTTGCCCGGCTCCGCCAATGCCGGCCGCGAAGTTGCCGGTACTCGGGCCTGAACCTGAGCCGCCTGATCCCGACCCGCCTGATCCCGACCCGCCCGAACTCCCCGAGCCGCTTCCCGAGCCAGAATTCGAAGTTCCGGAACCGGAAGATCCTGTAGCCGATCCACCACCTCCGGTCGAAGTATTTCCCGTTTGACCATTGCCCATACCGCAGCCGTTTAAAAAGAAGAATGTAGTAAGAAGCGCAATCAACACCGTGAAGTTTCGCACGTAAATCATACCTGGTCCTCGAACGCGAGCAGACCTCTGTCTGGCCTGAAGCACTGATTGGATGGGCTCGGTGTTGGCAGAGTTGGCTGAAATGCCTTGTCTGTTGCGGCTTTTAAGCCGTTGGGCAGAGGGAATTCATGGATCAACTCTGACCAATGCTGCGCGCGAAAGTTCTTGTTCGCCGTGGGTGGCCCCCGAGGCAATACTCCGGCCGCTCAGTTCTCGAACTTGAGCGCAGGTTTGCCCACGACGTTGAGAGCGAGTCAGACGGCGCGGCGTTCTCTCTGAATGGCCAGGTTGTGTGAGCAGCTGAGGGCTGCGTCCTCAATTCTCGATAGAAAGAAGCGGGTCTCGATCCGGTCTGACCTGTAGTGCCAGCTAAGGGCAACCACCAGCCATTATTTTTGTATGCGAATTGTCGACGATGAAGGATAATACCGTCTATGCATTGCGAGATTCTCGAAGTATCGAGTGTCGAAGACACAGTAGGATACCCGTGCAGCGCGGATGCTTCGGAGCGATGCTGCGATTGCGGAGCTCGCCTTTGCGATGAGCACGTCCATCACTGCGCTCTTTGCGATCAATGGTTCTGCTCCACTTGCCTCAGTTTTCACGACCGCTCTGCCCACCCGAAGAAGCCGGCCTCTTCCGATCTTGAAGACGACGTGCGAAAGCGCGCCTGAGCGGCTCTCTCGTCGGGTTTCATTTCTCAGTATCTAGAAAACCGCATTGGCCGCGGCCGATGGCGATCAATTCCTGGAAATGACGGGCGCGAGGCCCTCGCTCAGGGCTTCAACCAACGGTCAAAGTGATCCTCGATCATATGAAACAAATGGGCGCGGTCGTCCGATCCACTAATACCGTGAGTTTTACCAGGATAGACCATCAAGGAAAACTGTTTGCCATTCTTAATGAGCGCTTCCGTCATTTGCACGGTATTTTGGAAATGCACATTGTCGTCGCTTGAACCGTGCACTAGGAGCAAGGATCCGTGCAATTGATCCGCCTGTTTTGGTAAATCCATATCCATGTAGCTTGTGCTCGTCTTATCGCTAGGCAAACCATTGTTGCGCTCGGTGTAGATCGAATCATAATTACGCCAATCGGTTACTGGCGCGACCGAAACTCCGGCTTTGAAAATGTTCGCGTGCGTCATGGCATATAAGCTCATCGATCCGCCATTGCTCCAGCCCCAGATCGCCACTCGGTTCTGGTCTAGTTGCTCATATTCTGCAAACAGCTGATGGAGTGCGGCGAGTTGATCCTTCAATTCGATCCTTCCATACTGATGACGCACGCTGGTTTGGAATGTGCGGTCGCGCCCGGGTGTGCCGCGGTTGTCGACGGTAAAAATGGCATATCCGTTTTGCGCCAGGATTTGATGGAACAGCTCGGGACCGAGCCAGCGATTGCGCACGGTTTGTGCCGCCGGGCCTCCGTAGACATACACAATCAGGGGTATTTTATGCTTAGGGGCCTCGCTCGGCATGATCAATTGCCCGTAGAGCTTGGTTCCATCATCGCCGCGAAACTCGAGAAACTTGGGAGGCAGGAGGCCGAAATTGTCCACCTGGCGAGCGTCCCAGACTTTCTTACACGGTCCCCCCACGCTACAAAGGGAAAGGCGGGGAGGAGTTAGGATCGCCGAATACTCGTCGACGTAGTGTTTAGCGTCACCTGCAAACCATGCCAGATGTGTTCCTTTTTCCTCGGTAATCGGCTGCATCGCCGAACCGTCCAGTTGGACCGAGTACAGTTGGCGTTCCCGGGGGTCGTCTTTGTCACAGGTGAAGTACACCACCCCCTGGTTTTCGTCGATGGCGTTAATTCCTGATTGACCGCGCTGCTCCGCGCCGACTACCTCAAAATCACCCTTGGTAAGCTGACGTTCCAACTTGGCCTCGGAGCCGAGCGGGTCATTTTTGGCAAAACTGTACAAGTAGAGCTGAGTGCTGCCATCGCGCCAGCTTTGCCAGGTGAAACGGTCTCCGGATTTCAAAACCCTAAAGTCGTTATTGACATAAACCCAACCGTTGGCACTCGATTCCGTGAGTACTTTGCGCGATTTGCCAGAGTGCGCGTCGACGAAATACAAATCTAGCGTGTCCTGCAGGCGATTTAAGACCTGGGCCCAGATAAGATCGTCGCGTACCCAGCCGAAGCGTGGGATATATGTATCGCGATCCTCAGTGAGCCCCAACCACTTGGTTTTGCCTCCATCAGAGGCAACCACGCCCAATCTCACCAGCGGATTCGGGTCTCCCGCTTTGGGATACTTTTCCATGTCGAGGAGGGGATGGACGGGGCCCCAGTTCACGAGCGGATAACTGGGAACCCTGCTTTCGTCCATCTGCAGATAGAGAATGTACTTGCCATTAGGTGACCAAAAATAGTTGCTGCGCACATCCAATTCCTCGGCATACACCCAGTCCACCTCCCCATTCAGCAGATCTTCCTGTTTGTCGTTTTGGCTCGCTGAGTTGGTGAGCTGTTTTTCCCCACCTCCGCGAGATGGACGCACAAAAAGGTTATGTTTGCGAATGTAAGCTAGCTTAGTTCCGTCTGGCGAAAATTTTGCATCTAGGCTCGGCTCTGGCGAGGATGTAATCGGGATGGCGGTCCCATTGTCGATGGTGTATGACCAGAGTTGTCCTTGGGAGTCAAATAATAGGTGCTTCGAGTCGGGAGCCCATTGGTAAGTCGCTACGTGATAGCGACTGACCCGTTCTTTTTCGCGTTCATTGGGAAGTTTCTCAAGTGGAGGAGCTAGCGTGGCCAGCTTGAGCTCGCTGACTAACTCTTTTTTTTCGCCTGTGCTGACATCGACATACCAGAGCTGGCCATGTTCTCCAGAGTCGTCGCGTTGGACGAAGGAGAACTTGCTATTGTCGGGGCTCCATTTGAAGTCTTCGGGCGCCCGCCCCGTAATGCCCCCTTCAGCGACGATGGCTTCGATCGTAAGCTTCTTTCCGGGTGTGGGCGATTGCGCAACCAGGGACGAGGTCAGGATGAAAAAGATGGCGAGATGGGCAATGGTGTAATTCACCGGTGGTCTCCGTGAGGTCTGCATGAAGCTGAAGAGTGTACACCGGAGCCGAAGGTCTCTGCAGTATGTACCCGGACCAGGCCAGGTTCGTTGCCTGCATTCCACGGGAGCCCTTATCCGTTCCTTGTGCCCTCGGGATCGGTTGAGTGGCAAGCGAACAGAGCCGCAGCGAAAAAAACCGCCTAGGCCAGGTTCGGCCT
>JAFAPG010000550.1 GCA_019247235.1 Acidobacteriota bacterium | reverse complement strand
AACCACGCTCGACAGCCTTTCCTGAGAGACAACCGCCGCAAGCGCTCCTCGCATGAGCGCCTGGGAAACGAAGTCATGACCGTCCAGGCGTTCGCCTTTGACGGCAAAGAAAACCTCGCCCGGCGCGACGGTTCGGGAGTCGATTGAGTAGCCGGCTGCGCCCTGATGGGCAGCAAAACTGCCTGGCGCCGGATTGGCACCTATCAATTCGGCAATGCGCGAAAGTGCTAATCTCATCGAGGCTTTTCCGCTCCATGCACGGCACGGTGCTGGTATCCCAGATCACGCAGCGCTTCGGCCGCAACGCTCTTATCGGCAAAGGGAGAACTGCCCCCGGCAACAACCTGCACCACCTCGTGACCCTTACCTGCTAACAAAACCATATCCCCGGGAGCGGCCGTAGCCAAGGCCAGCTGAATCGCCCGGCGGCGGTCGGGCTCGGTCCGGAAGGAGGCCCGAGAACGTTTGAGACCCACAACCGCGTCTTCAATGATGGCGAGGGGATCCTCACTTCGCGGATTGTCCGAAGTGAGAACCACAAAATCGCTGCCTTGGCCGGCCGCTTCCCCCATCAATGGGCGCTTGCTGCGGTCCCGGTCCCCGCCGCAGCCGAACACGGTAATCACCCGTCCCCGACTCGGTTTAACAATCTCGCGAGCGAGCGCGGTCAGGTTGCGCAGGGCATCGTCGGTGTGGGCGTAATCGACGATCACGGTGAATGGTTGCCCACAATCAACCCGCTCAAAACGTCCGGGGACATGATTCAGAGTGCGCACTCCCTCGATCATGGCATGGTCGCTGCAGCCGCGAGCACGGGCGGCAGCACTTGCCGCCAGGATGTTGTACACATTGACCCGACCGATGAGCGCGGATCGCAAGTGCAAACTGCCCTGGGGAGCTACAAGATCAAATTCAGTTCCGCCGACCGTAATGTTCAACTTGGCAGTGTGGAAATCTCCTTGGCCAAGACCGTAGGTGATCACCTCCGACCCCTGCTGCCGGGCAAATCTGACCAGTTCCTGCCCATAGTCATCGTCGCCATTGATGACGGCCACCCGCGGCGGCTTTGCCCCGGAACCTCGAAATAGCATTTTTTTAGCCGCGAAGTACTCATCCATGGTGTGGTGATAATCCAGGTGGTCGCGTGTGAGGTTAGTGAATACCGCGGCCTCAAAGCCGATTCCATAAGTCCGCCCCTGGGCTAGGGCGTGAGAGGAAACCTCCATCACCGTTTCAGTCGCACCGCTAGCCACCGCCTCTGAAAACAGGCGGTGCAGCTCGAGGGATTCCGGTGTGGTATGAGGAGCGGGCAAAACTTTATCGCCAACGTGGTACTCAATGGTGCCGACCAATGCACTCCCTCGTCCCGCGGCCTTTAACATTGACTCGAGCAAAAATGCGGTGGTGCTTTTTCCATTTGTGCCGGTAATACCGGTGACGGCGAGCCTATCTGCTGGTCGTCTGAAGAAATTCGCGCTCAAGCAGGCAAGAGCACGGCGACCGTCAGGCACCTGTGCCCAGGCAACTCCTTCCGGCCGGGCGACAGAATCACTGACAACGGCTACCGCACCTGAGGCAATCGCCCGATCGGTGAAGCAGTTGCCGTCGGTCAACTCACCGCGCATGGCCACGAACACATCCCCGGGCTTGACCCGACGAGAGTCATACTCAACCCCACTCACCGTGGGATTGCCGCTCTGGGCAATAGTTTCTACGCCGCTCAGAAGGTCGAGAAACTTCATTGCCGTGATTCTATTGCATGTGGAGAACGAGGCAACCTGAGAACCTCTTGGCCATGTGTCGGCGGTAACTCGGCAAAAATCGCCCGCGAAGCTGCCTCGGGCCAAAACCGTAAATCTGTACGGCTTTTAGGCGCTTGAATGACGCCGGGCGTGCATTGCCGTACTCACCTATGCGGCACTTTACACGTTCAGGTAAGCGGCAGCTTCTTAGATTGTCGATCTTTTCGGCCAGCCGGCGCTTCCCGGACTTGAACCCCTGTCCCTTAGGGACATTGCCGTCAGACATTGAGGACTGGGCGCTAGGACTCTCCAAGAGGCAACTCGCGTCTGGGGACAAATGGACGCGATGCTCGAGTGATTTTGAACGAAGTTCGATATCGTTTGCTTCCTCAGGCAGTCTAACTGCTTAACAGAAGGTACGCACAAGGCCTGTGCTGACCTCTACAACCGTGAGGAACTAAAGGACAGCGGGGGCACGAAGGGCAAAGTGCGTGCAAGAGAAGCAGCTTAGGCATTGCCCAAGGAGTGCCAGACGGATCGTGGGCAGTCCAAGCTGAACCGTCAACCATGGGGAATGCCAGCGAGCAGTTGCGTACCGGCGGTGCTCCCGCTGATCGCCGATCGCAACAACGGAACAGACCCACAAGGAAGCATGGGATGCGATTTATCGACAGTGACGAGGTTTCAAGGCGCCTAACTTACAAGCGATGTATTCCCATCGTTCGTGATGCCATGGTGGCACTTTCCAAGGGAGAAACTAAGCAACTTCTGCGCTCGATCATCTCGTTGTCCGATGGGCGCCTGTTTGGCATCATGCCTGGCGCCATGGGTGCCCACGCGCCATTTGGTGCAAAGTTGATCAGCGTCTTCCGCGACAACTTCGCTCGTGGAACTCAGTCCTTTCAGGGATTGGTGATTTTATTTGACCCCTCAACCGGCTCGCCACTTTGCGCCGTTCATGCCGGCGAGATCA
>JAFAPG010000278.1 GCA_019247235.1 Acidobacteriota bacterium | reverse complement strand
ATGCGTGGAAGCCAGTTTCCTGGACGACTGGGGTAGAGGAAACGCTTGGTCCGCAGTTTCTCGAGTGGTTCTATCGATAGGGCTGGCCGAGACTTCGGGGTCAACGCTGCGAGTCTCAACCGACACGGGAGCGATGAAACGATAGCCTCGTCGGGGCACGGTCTCGATGAAACGGGGGTTATCGGAATCGTCGTCGATAGTGGCTCGTAGTCTTTTAAGAATGACATTCAAACTGCCGTCAAAATCCACATAAGTGCCTTCCGGCCAAAGCATTTGCCGGAATTGGTCGCGACTGACGACCTTTCCTTGATTCTCTAAAAGCAGGGTAAGAGCGCGGAATGATTGATCGGGGATCTTGACGCGCAGTCCGTTGCGCGTCAGGGTGCCGCCTGCGGTATCCGCCTCAAATAAACCGAAGCGAAAAATCGGCTTTAAAGAGACGCTGGACCCCATATCCCCCCCGCTCGCGCAAGCGCCTGGGATCATAGCACGTCCCCTCGAGCAAGTCAGATGTATTGCTAAGTGCCTCAAGCGAGCGGATTTGCTTCGTCAGATAGATGCCACGATCAGTTCCTTTGACCTTCGGCACGGTCTCGGGCATTCTCTGTGACGTCCGGCAGAGGGGCAGCAAATGATGCCGGGTTCAAGACCGCAAGCGCCTTCAGAAAAGGCTTGACAAGGACGAGTCACGAATAAAATGACAGCAGGCAAATGGCCAGCTTTTTCTCTGATTTTCGATGCCCTGCTGCAAGCCCAGAGGCAGGCCGCGTGGGCCTATTGAGCAGGGAACTGAGTGTCCGCTCCTGGCCGGCACACCTTGAAAGGGGGTACACCAACATGTTTCGATCCAAGCGCTGGATACTAGCGATACCGAGGGTTTTGAGCCTCAGCGTGCTGTCGATGATATCGATGGCGCAAACCGCGCAGAAGTCGCCGATGACGAACGATGGCGTAATCAAGATGGTCGAAGCAGGGTTACCGGAATCGGTAATCATCACCGCGATTCAGTCGAGCGCAGCCAACTTCGACATTTCGAGCGACGGATTGATCAAGCTGAAGAAAGCGGGGGTGACAGCCAACGAAATGCAAGCGATGATCGCCGCCGAGCAGGCGGCGAATAAGGACGGGACCGGCGGCGCTGCTGGGAAGGCTGTTGGGGGGAACACCGAACCAGCGCCCACCGCTCCCGGGTCGCGATGGCGAATGCCTTCTGTGACCCTGCTCGACAACAAAGCTTCCCTGTTGCCTTTGGAGAAGACGCAGCTGGCGCAAACCAAAACTAAGCCGCGGTCCCTTGCCAGTCTGTCCGGGGATTCTGCCGTGACCCAGGCCATTCAAGCCGGGGTCAGCGACGCGGCTTGGGACACGGCCGTGCACAGCCACTCCGCCGTGGGAGGCTCAGCGGTCATGCAGGCAGGGAACGTCTTCGGCGGAATGCTGGGGCGGCGCCAAGCAACGGTAACCTACGTCTGGGCTGTGCCAGGTCCGGCGTCGGCCAATGTATTGCATACCACTAACCCCACCTTTGCCGTGAATTTGACCCAGGCGCCCGGGGTGAATCCGGAGGAATTCGCGCCGGAAATTGTGAAGCTGACGCCTGCACAGAACAGCTGTCGGCTAGTAGGGGCAACCCAAGGCAAAGAGGATGCGCGTTCCGATAACGCAGCCGACTGGGAGATTTACTCCGCCTTTGTTGAGGACCGGGTCGCGGCAAGCCTCAACAAAACCTCGAGCGGCGAATACAAGATTTCCCCGGCAAGCCCGCTCCTACCAGGCGAATATGCGGTCGTCCTTCGTCCGGTATCAAAAAACACGAAGTTTTCTGGAGGAGATGTGGCGCGAGGACAAGGCGCTGGGTTGATGTTCAATGCTGCCTGGACATTCCAGGTTTCGGAGTCGGCACAATAAGGTTGGCCATGAAGCGCGTGGAGGTCTGACTTGGGGACGGCTTGAAAGCAAAGATGCAGCAGGCGAGAGGATGCGATGAGGTGGCCGTTTTTGCGATCCAAGGTGAGCGCCATCGAACAGCTCGAAGAATCCCTCGCACGGCTTAACCAAGCCGCGGAATTTACGCCCACGCCATGGTCCATCGCCCGTCGCATGCTCGAGCTCGCCTCGACCGGGCCCGACGATACGCTTTATGATCTGGGGTCCGGAGACGGCAGAATCCCTATCCTGGCGGCGCAGGAATTTGGTTGTCGCGCCGTCGGCATTGAACGAGACCTCGAACTCTGCCGCTATTCAGAGCGGCGAGTACGAGAACTGAGCCTTGAAACCCAAGTGCAATTTCAGTGCCTGGATTTTTTTAAAGCCGACGTGCGACCGGCAACCGTGGTGACGCTGTACTTGCTTCGGGCGGTGAATGGTCAACTACAGTCGCGATTGGCGAGCCATCTGCGCCCTGGCAGTCGGGTGGTGGCACTGGATTTCGAAGTGCCCGGCTGGAAGCCCATTCGTAAATCGAAAGTGCGCGGGGAGGGTGGTATGGAGTACACGCTATTTTTGTACGTGCGCTCGGCGCCCAGTCCGCATCGCTCTCAGGGGTAAAGGTGAGCTTTGGTCCCATAGCTGCGCGGTGGCTCTCGATCGGGGTCGATCAAGGCGCGAAGAAGAGGCTCGAGGAAACAGATTCTGGCAGGAGGTGAGAGTATGAGTGAGTTTTGGGGCACCATCAACACAAACTTTTTAAGGAGAATTCGAATGCGAAAGTCGCTAGTAATCGTGACTGGGTTGGCCATCTCAGCTGCCCTTGTGTGTGCGGCTGACGAGCAGCAGCCCTTGAACCTTAACACCGGGCTGTGGCAGGTGGAATACAGCGTCACCTACAGCGGACTGCCTCCGCAGATGCAGGCCATGGTTGATCGAATGACGCAGCAGCAACGGGCTGCCATGGGACTGGACGCTCCCAAAACTTTCAAATGGTGCGTTACCCCGAAAAACCTCAATACCCCCTGGGGCAAAGGCGATAATAATTGCCGCTGGACGGTTGTAAAATCGACGAGCAGTGATCTCGAAGTGCATGGCAGCGGTTGCCGGGCGGGAGCGGGAAGCAACACGGACGTGGATGTAAAGATTCATGCTATCGATCCCACGCACGTGCGGGCGGTCATGCATGGCACACAAACCGGTGGCGGAGTCAACGCCACCATGGACGGCAATTACACGGGCAAATTTATTTCCGCCTCATGTTCGGGCGAGCCAACCGTGACCAATGACAACACCATGGAGAAGCCCGAGCCGGCCAAAAAGCGCTAACCAGGCTGGCGGATGCACATCGTGACAAACTCACGGTGTGCATGATTCGCCGGGGATGCCAGCGCCGTCTTGGGCGTGTCCTTTAGCGGTGGAGAAATCCTTCCGCGCCGCTCTCTCGAAGAATTGGCCGCAGGCCAAGATCAAACGTGGGGGTCTTCGCTTTGCCGCCGCCCAGCCTGCGGGAAGGGGCCTTAACTAACGAAAGCCTTTCGCGCAGCCGCAACCGTAGCCTCGACGTCCTTGTCGGTGTGGGTAGTCGTCAGGAACGCAGTCTCAAACTGCGAGGGAGGCAGATAGACTCCTGCCTCGAGCATGCCGCGGAAGAAGCGGGCGAACGCTTGGGTGTCAGATTTCGAGGCGGAATTCCAATCTGTTACCGGGCCTTCGGTAAAAAACCAAGTAAACATCGAGCCCACCCGGTTGACGCACAACGGCACTCCAGCCTGTTTGGCACAAGCGCTGACTTCCTCAACCAGCTTTGCACTTAAACTGTCGAGTTTGGGATAAATGTCAGCTTTCCGCTCGCGCAAGTATTGCAGGGTGGCAACCCCTGCCGACATGGCCAAAGGGTTGCCGGAGAGCGTTCCCGCCTGATACATGGGGCCGAGCGGGGCGACTAGATTCATGAGTTCCGCCGATCCTCCAAAGGCACCCACGGGCAGACCGCCGCCAAGAATTTTTCCAAAGGTGGTCAGATCCGGCTTGATTCCGTAGTGTTCTTGCGCACCGCCATAGCCCACCCTGAAACCAGTAATCACTTCATCAAAAATAAGAAGCGCGTTTTCCCGCTGGGTGATGGTGCGCAGATTGGCAAGATAGCCACCGCTGGCGGGAACGCAGCCCATGTTTCCCGCGATCGGCTCGATGATCACACAGGCGATTTGGTGGCGGTATTTGCTGAAGGCCTGCTCGAGCGCAGTGGGATCATTGAATGGCAGCGCAATGGTGAATTGCGAAACCTCCTCCAGCACGCCAGCCGAGCCAGGAATGCCCAAGGTGGCCACGCCCGAGCCGGCTTTTACTAACAACGAATCGGCATGGCCATGATAGCAGCCATCGAATTTGACGATATATTTTCGCTTGGTCAGAGCTCGCGCTAACCGAATAGCCGACATGGTGGCTTCCGTACCCGAGCTAACAAATCGCACCCTTTCCACGGAAGGAAATGCTTCGATCACTAACGCGGCGAGATCGGCTTCAACCGGAGTGGACGCCCCGAAACTTGTTCCATTGACCACGGCGGACAAGATCGCTTCCACCACGGTGGGCTCGGCATGGCCTAAAATCAAAGGCCCCCAGGAGCCTAAGTAGTCGATGTACTCGTTGCCGTCGGCGTCCCAAATATGGGCCCCCTGCCCACGGACGATAAAGGGAGCGTCGCACTCGACGGCCTTGAAGGCACGAACCGGGGAATTGACACCCCCCGGCATCAGCTGCTCGGCGCGCTTCTGCAGACGTCGCGACTCCTTCAGCTTGCGCGATGTTCCAGCTCCTGCCGCCTGGCGTGCATTCATAGCAGATTCATAAATATAGCAGCGGTAGCCTGAAAGCGGCTGAAACAACTTGTACTCTTCAGGCCATTCTCCGCGAGCTCGGTCGGCCCGAGCGCCATCACACTGTCCCTAGACATTCGATAACAGCGGGCCACTTGGATTGCTCGTTCACGAATATTTCACACGCTCTACATCATCCTTCAATCTCCGTATCGTATTCTTTTCTTAAGTACAAACCCCTTCTAACCGGGAGGGTCAGGGGATGATCCGGGAGCTGCCCGATCATCCTGTACTTTTTTTCGAGGACAAAGAGTAAAGCCTTTTAAGGTTAGAACTGCGTGGCTGCCTCTAAACGATTGACCATGGGACAGCCTAGGCTGGCCCTCCCGTCGCCATTCCTCACCCCGGATCTGTCCTCGCCAGTGGTGCTCAAGAAAGGTTGGGGGAAAAAGACTATGCACCGCCATTTCATCCAGCCGGTATAGGCTATAGGCTGGGTAAAAACCGCATGGGAAGGATGCGAATCGCGATATTTGTTCTCTGGGCGGTGATTGCCCTCTCGGGTGCTTTGCCATTGTTGGCGCAGGGGAGGGCTGCCGATAGCGACCCAACCAGTGGAGACGCCTCCACCGCGAGCGCAGCGGTGAATGATCCTGAATCTATTCTCCCTCACGTCGAGAACAGCCGCTACTGGTTGTCAGGCCAAGCCAACTTTATCTTTCAGACCCATCCCGGTTTTCACGCACCTTATAGCGGATTGAACAGCCTCGATCCCAACTATGAGAAAGCGACCTCGCGAGTCCTGACTTTCTTTACCGGCATGCGGCTCAATGGCTCGACCGAGCTACTGGTCGATATTGAAGAGGCTGGCGGAAGCGGTCTCAGCACCGGCCTTGGTCTCGCTGGAGCCCCGGATTTGGACATTGTCCGCAATCCCATGTTGAGTAAGAGCCCCTATCTGGCGCGAGGGATGATTCATACGGTATTGGCGTTAAGCGAAGACAAGATTGAGAACCAGCGTAGCTTCCTATCTTTGTTCGACGAGCTTCCCCGGCGACGGCTCGAGCTCCGATTTGGCAAATTCAGTATGGTGGATTTTTTCGATCAGAACTCCGCCGGATCCGATACCCACTTCCAGTTCGCCAATTGGACGGTTGACAATAGCGGCACCTTTGACTACGCGGCCGACACGCGTGGCTACACCGTCGGTTTTACGGCCGATTATGAGGATCGCAATTGGGGATTACGCTTCGCCGAGGCGCTGATGCCTAAGGTGGCGAATGGTATTGATTTGGTGTGGCGACCTTGGCAGGTGCACGCGGAGAATTGGGAATACGAGCTGCGCAAGGGATTTCTCGGCCGGCGACCGGGCGTTCTGCGTCTGCTTGCCTTTACCAACTACGCCAATATGGGGATCTATCGCCAAGCCACCGCGCAGTTTGAGCAGCACCTGGTTCCCCAACCCCAGATCACCAACCACCCCTGGCACATAACTCGTAAGTATGGCTTTGGCATCAACCTAGAACAGAGTCTGACCCCTAATCTTACCGCCTTTGCTCGCTTTGGTTGGAATAATGGCAAGACCGAGTCCTTTGCCTACACCGAGGTCGAACAAACCTTCGAGGGCGGGCTCGGGGCAAATGGAGCAATTTGGCACCGCAGCCATGACCGCTCCGGAGTCGCATTGGTGACCAATGCTATCAAGAAGGACCACCAGTTATACCTGGCCGAAGGAGGGCTAGGTTTTCTTCTTGGGGATGGCCGACTTGACTACGGCCGAGAAAATATCGTCGAGTGGTACTATTCCGCTCACACCTGGCGCGGAATCTACGTTGGGCCAGGGCTACAATGGATTAGAAACCCGGGCTACAACCGTGACCGCGGCCCGGTTTTGATCCCCACCTTTCGCTTGCATCTAGAGTTTTGAGAGCGCGGCGCCGGCTTTCTAAAAAGCCTTGAGCTCAGCTCCGGCGCCTCGCTCTTCAGTACTTGGGCATGGTTCTATCGACGCGATCAGCCCAGGCCAGGATTCCACCCGAGAGATTGTGCACCTTCTTAAAGCCTGACTGACGGAGAAAATTAACAGCTTTGGCGCTGCGTGCTCCTGAGCGACAGTGGGCGACGATTTCCCGGCTGGTATCGAGCTCATGGACACGACTAGGGAGCTCGCCGAGCGGGATGAGGGTTCCCCCCAAGTTGCAGATCTGATATTCATGCGGTTCACGAACATCAAGAATGTAGATATTGTCACCCCGATCGAGACGCCGTTTTAACTCCTCTACTGGCATTTCCGCGCTGGTGATTTCAGCCGGAGCCTCCTCGCCGCGAATGCCGCAGAATTCCTGATAGTCAATCAGCTTGATGATAGTAGGATGTTCGCCACAAGCTGGGCAGTCGGGATTTTTGCGCAGCTTGAGCTCGCGGAATTTCATCCCCAGCGCATCGACCAGAAGCAATCGTCCGATGAGGGAATTGCCGGTGCCGAGA
>JAFAPG010000678.1 GCA_019247235.1 Acidobacteriota bacterium | reverse complement strand
TACGGGGTCGCGCTCTCGGTGGGCGGAGTGACATTGAAAAAAAAATTTGCCAAGAACGGAGAAGCCGGCGATATCCGTTTGATCATCGCCCCGGGTACGTTGATCGCCTCGACCATCATCCTAGGCGCCGTAGGCTTAGTTAGCGGTATGGTCCCGGCCATGCGTGCCTCCCACCTTGATCCCGTCGAGGCTCTGCGTCACGAATAAAGCTCGTTGCAATCGAATGGATGCGAGCGGAACCGATTGCTTGCTGGTTACGACGTGACGCGGAGCGGTCGAAACGACTGAAGGGGTCGCCTCGGCAGCCAGGTTGGATTGCTTGGCCGCTTGCCGGGCTATCGGAGTCGATCGATTGCTGGTGTGGCTTTCGGGCGTAGTGCCTGGAAAATCAGCCGCCTGCGCGGCGGTTTTGTGCGATCGCCTCGCGCACCTGCATGATGAGGTCTTCGGGCGCACAAGGCTTGTGCAGGAAGGTAATTTTCAGGCCCTCGTATTCCTTCTCCGCCTCATCCATGCCGGTGATCACGAGAACCGGTACCGAGGGGCTGAAATGGCGCAGTTCACGTACAAAACTATCTCCGCTCGCGCCTGGCAAAACATGATCGGTCACGATGACTTCGAGGCCGGCAGTCGCGGACTGGTCGTGCAGCAGACTTAAGGCTTGTTCGGCGCTGACGGCGGTGAGCACCGTGAATCCGGCACTCTTGAGCACTGCTTCGCGCACCGACAGCTGCGTCGGACTGTCATCGATCAGCAGAACTTCAGGCAAGCGGAGCTCCCGTCTGCGAAGTTTCAAAGCCTCGAAGAGATGGCGCGTTAGGCAGTATGCTCCCGGTTGGCATGTCGAGCGAGTATTTCCCGTTCGGCTTCGAGCCAATCGCGCTCCGGTTCGCCGTCGACAAACCCACGCTGCTCATATAATTCGTAGGCGCGGCGGCGAATTTCCGCTTCCAGATCGCTCGCAGAAAGGTGGCCGGCTTTGCCATTATTATTCGGACTGCCGCTGTCGGGCATTTGTAAGACTTTATTCTCGATCTTGGCTTTATTGGCGCGTGGGGTTCTGGCTTTGGCCATCATTTACTCCTAATTTTCGCACACAAATGTGGTGTACACATCGACGCAACAACCGAGTGGCTGCTTACATCTGAGTGGCGGGATATTTCCATGATAAACCGGAACGGCTGTGAAAGTGTGAATTCCAGGATAAAATTTTCTGTTTGTTCTAACTGGAATTGTTCATTTCTAACCGAATTCTCTTAATATAAATTTGAAAAAACGTTTTCCCGGAGAGACATTGAACTGCTGCTGGCTGCCTCTGTTGGGTAGTTTTCTTTTAGTTACGTTCTCGCTTGGCGAAGGCCAGACGTCGAATTCTGGTGCTCAAGCGGCGTCAAGCGCAGTGAGCGCGGCTCCCGAGAGCATTCTGGTAACCGGGACCTTCGCTCCTGCGCCTGCAACCGAGATTGATCGCTCGGTCAGCGTGATTGATTTGAGCCAACAAGAGCTCCTCTACAAGAACTGGGTAGACTCCTTAGCCCTGGTCCCCTCGATCGATCTTCGCCAGAGAGCTCCGGATGACATTCAAGCCGACCTTGCGATCCGCGGCTCGAGTTTTGGTCAGACCTTGGTTCTCGTCGATGGCCTACGCATGGACGATGTTCAGACCAGCCATCATGATATGGATGTTCCTCTTCCCAGCCACTCACTCGCCCGTATTGAGGTATTACGCGGCGCGGGCTCGACGCTCTACGGCTCTGACGCCATGGCCGGATCGGCCAACTTAATTACCCGGAGCGCCGAACGCACCGACCTGCGAGTGGGGACAGGGGTGGGGAACTTCGGCATCAACCAGCAGAGCGGGTCGGCGTCGCTCGTAGGGGCGAAGTTTGCTACCCAGCTAGATGGGGAACGTGATTTTTCGAGCGGCTTTCGCCCTGACCGCGACTATCGCAGCCTGACCGTTCTCTCCCACAGCAGCTTGGATACGGCCTGGGGACATACATTGCTGCTTCTCGCTTATGGGAATAAGCCGTACGGCGCGGATCAGTTTTATGGCCCGTTTCCTTCCTGGGAGCGAACCAAATCCTGGATGGCGGGCCTCAAGCAAAGCTTAGGCAGCGAGACGGAGCTAGCGTTTGGCTTTCGTCGCCACACGGACGAATTCGTGCTGTTTCGTCACGACCCCTCGATCTATGAAAATAACCACATTGACGAGAGCTGGCAATTTGACCTGCGTCGACACCAGTCGATCGGCCGGAACTCGACTTTGTTTTATGGCGGCCAGGGAATTCACGAAAGTATTACCAGCAATAACCTTGGCGACCACGACCGCAGTCGAGGAGCGGTGTATGTCGACTACGATGTGCGCGCACTCAAACGATTCTCTTTTTCCGCCTCTGCCAGAGAAGAAGTCATCAGCCCTGCGCACGGCGAATTCAATCCCACGCTAGCGGCCGGAGTTTGGCTGGCCAGCCGGTTGAAGCTCAAAGGCA
>JAFAPG010000662.1 GCA_019247235.1 Acidobacteriota bacterium | reverse complement strand
GGCGAAAAAGATGAACAGTTGCTATGAAGAGCGTCGCAGCCGAGAGTGGCTGAAGATCAAAATCACTCAAACCGTCGATTGCGTCATCGGCGGATATACCGATCCTGAGGGGGCCCGGCAATACTTCGGATCGTTGGTTCTAGGGTTATACAACGACAAGAAGCAGCTGATTCACGTCGGTAATGCCGGGACGGGGTTCAATCAAGTCACCTTGAAGCAAGTCGCCGCCGTCTTAAAGACGCTGGAGAGCAGCAAGAGCCCATTTGTTGGGGCCGTTGAAGCTAGAAAAGTGCACTGGACTAAGCCCGTCCGAGTGGCCGAAGTAAAGTTTTCCGAGTGGACGCATGAAACTGTTGGTGGGGGGTTGAAACTGCGCGCCCCGGTTTATATGGGATTGCGCGACGACAAACAAGCAGACGAGTGTACGTTTGGGGATCAGGTTCGAAACGTCAATCATGAGGCGTAATCTGCCGCCTCACTACGGTCGCAGAAATAAATCGGCGGAGAGGGAGTATGCAACATTCACCGCGTTTTCTCAACATCGTGCAGGATGCAAGATCCCGTATTCAGGAGACTACGGTCGAAGAGGTGAAAGAGAAATTGGATGGCGAAGAAAAGTTCGTGCTAGTCGATGTTCGCGAAGAGAGTGAATTTATAAAGGACCATCTTCCGGGAGCGCTTCACCTGGGAAAAGGGGTTATTGAACGGGATATTGAAGACCGTATCCCCGACCTTGACGCGCCCCTGATTCTCTATTGCGGCGGAGGCTTTCGCTCGGCGCTGGCCGCGGATAATCTGCAGAAAATGGGGTATCGCAATGTGCGCTCGATGGACGGAGGTGTACGTGAGTGGCGCGAGAAAAATTATCCCTTGACACGCGAATAGTAGACCGACGTTTCTTCCTTGCCGGCCAAGTATGAGGAACGTTCTCTCGCTGCCGCGTGACTGGCGATCGACTCAATGTTACCCAGGAAAAGTATCGCGTGATGCCATGCCAGCGCGCTGGTCGCTAGATACCCTGGCCGAGCCAGCTTCGTCCATCGAGTTCATGGGTTCATATCTTGTGGAGCTGGCCTAAGTTGCTCCCGCGTCTGTTGGAGAGAAGAGTCCTCCACCATTGAAGCATGCCGATAAAAACATTGAGGAGGTCGGAGTGGAACTAACAGTTATTGGCGCTTAGCCCGCAGGCAGTTTTGTCGAGCAATCGCGGGTCCGATTTCTGCTTCGATCGTGCTGGAGAAACACCCAACTGAGGTTGGGGACTTTATCTCAAGAAAATAAGTCCATCGTTGAACGGCCCTCGAGTGGGCAGTACTAGGTGGCGGGATGGGATAGGGGGCCGTTAAGTGACGAACATCCCGACTGCTGATGATCGAGTTTCTGATCTCTCGCCGGCATGGGCGAGCTTCTCAGAGCGGCGGCAGCCGTCGCGAGGCAAAAGCGGATGCAAGCGATCGCAATTCAGGGAGCAGAGATCTACTACCAGGAAGACTTTCTCTCTGCCGAAGACGCGGCCAAGTTCTTTGACGCCCTGGTAGCGGGCTGCGCTTGGGAGCGTCGGAGAACTTCGTTTGGTTACCCGGTTCCTCGTGATGAGGCATACTATGGCGATCCCGAAGCCAGCTACCGCTATTCAAAACGCGAGTACAAACCCCTTCCCTGGATACCAGCATTGCTCGAATTGAGGACGCGGGTCGACGAGGCTACCCCTGATTCCGCCTACAACAATTTAGGACTTCCCCGGTTGGGATATAACGCGGTACTTTGCAATCTGTATCGCGACGGAAACGACAGCGTTGGTCTCCATGCCGACGCTGAGCCGGAAATGGGACCCGTCATTGGCTCGCTTAGTTTGGGTGCGGAACGGCTGTTCCGTCTCAAGCGTAAAGACGGAAGTCTGGCTTTTTCCCAGGCGCTCCCGAGCGGCAGTTTATTGATCATGGCGGGCAAGACACAGAAGAATTTCAAGCATGAGGTTCCGAAAGAACCCAGGATTCAAGCCCCACGCATCAACCTGACCTTCCGCAACATCCACCATCCTAGATAAGCGGACCGCGTTTCA
>JAFAPG010000661.1 GCA_019247235.1 Acidobacteriota bacterium | reverse complement strand
CGCGAAAAAGGAGCGATAGCTTTGCCCTTCATGCAATGCGACGGTGTTCGCCTCTTCTATCGCCTGGAAGGGAATTGTGAAAAGCCCATTTTGGTGCTATCTCACTCAATCGGCACCGACCATGGCATGTGGGCGTCCCAGATACCGGACCTGCTCCCTTATTTCCGTGTCTTGCGCTATGACACGCGGGGTCATGGAGCTTCCGAGGTGCCTCGGGGGGAGTACTCGATCGAAGTCCTGGCTCGTGACGTGCTTGCTCTAGTCGACGCTCTCAACATCCAGCATTTTGCATTTTGCGGTCTTTCCTTGGGAGGCGCTACTGGACAGTGGCTTAGCATGCACGCTGGGGAGCGGGTGACTGCCTTGGTGCTTGCCAATACTTCTCCGCAATTTGCGCCGAAAAGCAACTGGGATGCCAGGATTCAGGCGGTGCGTGACGGCGGGATGAAAGCTGTCGTCAACATTGCCATGGAACGCTTCTTCTCTCAACAGAGGCTGGCGCACGGGCAAGCGGACATTGACGGTACGCGAGCGGTTTTTCTCGGAACTGATCCGCTTGGTTACATGGGCTGCTGCGCTGCTTTGCGGGATTTAGATTTGCGCCAATCACTCGGCGAAATTCGCGTTCCGACGCTTATCATCACCGGAGAGTGGGATATCTCCACGCCATGGCAGGGACACGGAGAGATCCTTGCCCGGCAAATTCCCCGAGCTCAATCGGCGGTGCTGCCAGCCGCGCACCTGTCGAATGTGGAGTGTCCACACGCATTCAGCGCAGCAGTGTTAGGTTTCCTGCTGTCACAGAGAACCGTCGATCCGCTCGAAGCGGGTTTCGCCATACGCCGCGTTGTCCTGGGAGATGCCTATGTTGAGCGGGCCATGCGAAATACCAGCGATTTCGATCGAGAATTTCAGGAGCTAATCACCCGCTATGCCTGGGGTACCATTTGGACCCGACCCGGTCTGGATCGCCGCACCAGACGTTTACTAGTGCTTGCCACGATGGCTGCGTTAGGCAGGTGGGAGGAATTTCGCATGCATGCGGCCGCCGGCTTGAACCATGAGCTGGAGACCTGCGACCTGAAGGAAGTACTTTTGCAAACCGCGGTCTATGCAGGTGTGCCAGTTGCCAATACGGGTTTTCACATCGTCAAAGAAGTCATGGATGCATTAGAGAACCACAAACAGCGGGATCAAACATCCGGGCCACAATCTTAAGCCGACATGGCGATGGTTTAATTAATCATCCGTGACCAACAAACGCTCTATTCCGCGTGTGTTTCTTCGTTGGCCTTTTACCTAGACGGAGGTCTGGATATATATGAACTCGACCGGCTATGGCCCCTCGCCCTTGCTCTCGACCGGAGCCGCCGCGAATTTAAGGCAGCTGACGAAACCACAGGATAGACTTGACGCCACAGTTCAAAGTAACGTAGCAACATGAAAGCCATTCGCATCCACGAAGTCGGCGGGCCCGAAGTATTGCGATACGAAGATGTACCTGATCCGAACCCACGCCCGGATCAGGTGCTCGTCCGCGTACGGGCGTGCGCTATGAACCACCTCGACTTGTGGGTAAGGAAGGGAGCCTCGAAATCAGCGCTTCCCCACATTCTTGGAAGTGATGTCGCGGGTGAGGTTATCGATGTCGGGAAATACGTGAGCGGGTGCAAGCCCGGCCAGCGTGTTCTGCTGGCGCCTATGATCTTTTGCAATCACTGTCCCCACTGTGCTGCCGGCTTGCAGAATCAATGCGCCGATTTCAGCGTCTTGGGTCAACGCGTCGATGGCGGCAACTGCGAACTTCTTGCTGTGCCCGTGGTAAACGTTGTCCCTATCCCTGACACTCTGGATTTCGACCAAGCAGCCAGCGTGCCCTTGGTATTTCTAACAGCTTGGCACATGCTGGTGACAAGGGCGGGAATTCGACAGGGACAGACGGTGTTGGTTTTGGGCGCGAACTCCGGGGTTGGGATCGCGGCGGTCCAGATTGCAAAGCTTTTTCATGCCACAGTGATTGCTACCGCCGGCGACGAAAATAAAATCGAGAAGGCGCGCGCATTGGGTGCCGACTTCGTCATTCATCACTATAAGCAGAAGATCGCTGAAGAAGTCCGCGCCATCACCAACAAGGAAGGCGTCGACATCGTGGTTGAGCATGTGGGCGCGGCAACTTGGGAACAGAGTTTGAGGTGCCTCAAGCCCGCAGCTACTCTGGTCACCTGCGGCGCGACGACCGGGTCAGAGGTGGCGATTGATCTACGCTTCCTATTTTCGCGGCAGCTCTCATTGCTTGGCTCCTACATGGGGACCATGGGCGAACTGCATGCGGTCTTACAGCACGTATTCAGCGGCCGCCTGAAACCAGTCGTCGACCGTATATTCCCCTTGGCAGAAACCCGCGCCGCGCACGAATACATGGAAAACAGCGCGATGTTCGGCAAGATTCTGTTGCATCCTTGACGTTGCCTCGCGCTTGCCGATTTTACGCGAACGCCAAGCGTTCTCGCTAACCGCCGTTCCGGGCCGGGCACCAACGATTCAGGTTGAACATGGCAAAGATCCAGCTGGTCGAAACCTCGCTGCGAGACGGTAATCAGAGCCTTTGGGCAGCGCTGGGGGTGGATACGGCAAAATGCTTAACCATTGCCCCATTGATGGAACGCGTCGGATTTAAGGCTATTGATTTCACGACCTCTACGCACATGGGGGTGGCGGTTCGCTATAAGAAAGAAGATCCCTGGGAACGCATACGTCTGATGGCCAAGGCCATGCCAAAAACTCCCCTGCAATTTTTATCCACCGGCTTTCGCTTCATTTCCTGGGAAACCGCCAGTCCTGAGTTTATGAACTTGGTG
>JAFAPG010000618.1 GCA_019247235.1 Acidobacteriota bacterium | reverse complement strand
TGACCTGCCCTTGCTCACCCACGGCGAGCGCCCACCAAATCGTCGAGTATCCAATGGCCGAACCCAGTTCGTAGACGGTTCTTGCACCGGAGATCACTGCAAGCTGATACAAGAGGCGACCGACAGCCGGTCCGACGATGGGAATATTCCGCCGCTTGGCCTCCTCTTCCATCTCTGCCAGGACCGGATCGCGCGCGGGAAGCAGCGAGTAGATGTAATTTTCGACCGGCTCCGCGGTAATTCCGTTCATCATCCAGCGTGGTTTATCAGTAGCTCCAGACACGTTTTTTCCTCCCTCCTATCTTTGACTCGGCGGCCGGCCAGATAAGGCTTTTCTACCCGAAGCGCCATCAAGCGCCACATCGGCCTAAGAAATGGTTTGGCCTGGCTCCAGCTCCAGGACTTCTATTTCCACCAGCTTTTTTAAGTCGTGCGGACGGCCTTTGAGCACCGGGAAGGTTCCAAAATGCATGGGAATGACCGTGCGCGGTTTTAGCAGATTGCAGGCATAGGCCGCCTCGCGGGGGCTCATGGTGTAATGATCCCCAATCGGCAGCATGGCGATCGATGGTCCGTAGAGCTCGCGAATGATGGCCATATCTCCAAACACATTGGTATCGCCGGCGTGGTAAATCTTTATTCCATTGTCAAACTCCATGACGTACCCGCAGGCCTCTCCGCCATAGATGAGCTCGTCTCCGTCTTGGATTCCGCAAGAGTGGTCGGCATGCACCATGGTGACTTTGATGTCTTCAATCTGCTGGGTACCGCCTTTGTTCATCTCCGCGTTTGCTTCGACTCCCTTTTTTCTCAACCAGCCACATAACTCGGGCATGCCGACAATTTTGGGCCGTTGCTTTTTGGCAATGGCCACAGCGTCGCCGATGTGATCGCCGTGTCCATGGGTGCACAGCATTACGTCCACTTGCTTGATATCTTTTTCGCTCTCTGGGCAAGAGGGATTTCCCATAACCCAGGGATCGACCAGAATTATCTTGCCTTTCGGAGTGCGAATACGAAACGTAGCGTGCCCCAGCCAAGTGATATTGATGCCTTTTAGTTCTATCGTCATCCGTGTATCGCTCCATTCCCGCGAACATTCTAGTGAGTGTACAAGTTCCCTACAAATTGCTCGCGTCTCGAGTTCCCCCCTGATGGCGTAAGATGTTGCTGCATGGACAAGCTCAAAATGCTGATCTCAGGTGAGCAGATCGCTTCCCGGGTCATAGAGATGGGCAGGCAGATCACCAACGACTGTGGAGGCCAGGCTGTGGTCTTCGTCGGAGTGCTCAAAGGGGCGGCGATCTTTCTTAGCGATCTGGTACGCCAGGTGGAGGTGGATGCGAGTTTCGATTTCATTGGCGTCGCCAGCTATGGTAATCCTCGCGGACCCAAGCAGGAAAAGATCTGGGACTCGACCGGCGAAGTACGGCTTACGAAAGATGTGGAACACTCTCTGCGCGATCAAAACGTCATTCTGGTTGAAGACATTCTGGACACCGGACTTACTCTTTCTTTTCTGAAACGCCTCCTGCTTGGGCACCAACCGAAGAGCTTTCGTGTTGCCGTGCTGCTCGACAAAACCTCACGTCGCAAGCTGGCGTTTGAAGCCGACTATGTAGGTTTCACTATCCCCGACGCCTTTGTTGTAGGCTACGGGCTGGATTACGCGGAGAAGTACCGCAATCTTCGTGATATCTACGTCCTGCCCACTCCACCTGCGGTCGACTAACTCCTGTACCCAAAGTAAACGCGGGCGAAGCGAAAGTACCGGCTGCTATCATGGAGAGGTGGAGATGGCAGGTACCCAAACCGAGTTGCAACTACGGATTGAGCCCTTGCTACTGGAAGTGGCCGACGTGGTTAACACCACTCTTGATCTCGACACCACGCTGCGGCGGGTGGCCGAGCTGGTGCGCAAAGTCATTGATTATGAGATATTTGGAATACTTCTACTCAATGAAAAGACGCAAGAGCTCTACTTCCGTTTCAGTGTTGGCCATTCCCGCGAGGTCGTCGAACGCATCCGCATAAAAGTAGGTGAAGGAGTCACCGGGCAAGCCGCGCAGAAGCGCGAAGCGCTCTTGGTGGCCGATGTTGCGGAGGACTCGCGATATATTCCCGCAGTCCCGAACGTGCGTTCGGAATTGGCCGTTCCTCTGATCGTGAAGAACCGGGTTATCGGTGTCATCGATATTGAGTCTCCTCAACCCGACCACTTTACGGAGGAGCACAAACGACTGCTCACGTTGATTGCCTCCCGGATGGCGGTTGGGATCGA
>JAFAPG010000531.1 GCA_019247235.1 Acidobacteriota bacterium | reverse complement strand
GCTATTTCAACAATCTGTTTCGCAACAAAATTGATTTCAATTTTGCCTCGTGTTTTTGTACCGGTCAGTACGTCAACGTCAATGAAGCCATCGCCCATGGCGCGGAAGTGGAACTTCAAGCACGACCGCTTAGTCATCTCCAAGCATCGCTCGGGTATTTCTATACCTCAACCCAGGTACTAAAGGAACCCTTCGCGGCCGATCCCTTGCTTATGGCGGGGCAGCCATTGATTCGGCGACCAAAACATTTGGCGTCCGCGCTTGTGACCTATGAGGGGCGCCGATGGGGCGCGGATTTGGGGGCAAGCGTCGTGGGACGCCGGCCGGACTCGGATTTTCTCGGTTTCGGAGTGGATCACGCCCCTGGCTACGTCAGAGTTGACCTGGGCGGCTGGCATGCCATCAACTCACATGTTACCGCCTATGTGAATTTGGAGAATCTGCTGAATCAATTCTATGAAGAAGTTACTGGCTATCCCGCTCTCGGTTTCAATTTTCGCGCTGGGATGCGCTTTCGCCTGGGAGGAGACTAGGATCGATTAGCGCTTGAGGGCAGCCGGTCTGGAGGCGCGAATTGCTGAGGCGCCATTTCCATTCGAAGAATGTACGGGCATGGGAGCAGCGGAATTTACTCCGGAGTAAGTCTGCCGGGCACGAAGCAGTTTTTCGAGATCGTGACCGTTGAGCAGTTGCTGCTTTCCCAGCAGATGCGTGGTTAAGGTGATTCGGGCAAAGTGTTCGACGGTCTCCATCTTCATATAAGCCGATTGCAGATCTACCCCGTAGGTGACCACGCCGTGGTTCGCCATGAGGATGGCGTCGTAATCCGGGATAAGTCCTTCTAGAGTTCCTGCCAGCTCGGGTGTGCCCGGTGTTCCATAAGGGGCGAGAGGAATCTGCCCTAGTCCAATGATGACCTCGCATACCAGGGGTTGATTCAGCGCGATACCCGCCGCGGCAAAGCCCGTGGCTGTAGTGGGGTGAGCGTGAACGATGGCCCGAACATCGGGACGCATGCTGTAGATGAGAAGGTGCATCCCAATCTCACTTGTCACCGCGCGACTGCCCTTCAATTTTTCACCCGCACTGTTGACCACCACCAAGTCAGAGCTCCGCATGGCTCCTTTCGACATAGCCGTAGGAGTTACCAGGACTCGGTTGGCATCCAGGCGTACGGAGAGATTTCCGTCACAGGCGGCAATGAAACCCCGCTCGTGCAGCATCTTGCCCAGGCGGACGATTTCGCGCCGAAGTTGATGTTCGCTGGCCATGCACGCTCGCAGTGGGCGTATGGTAACGCAGGTTCAAAGCGGAAACAATCGCTATTTCGATTAAGATTGTGTGTAACTTCGCGGATTGGCCTAGGGATCGAGCGGTCCGAACCGCGATCCGATCATTCATTTTGTGCTGGTCTCAGAGTTCAACTACGTTCTCCCGCCGCAGCGAATCGCGCACGAACCGCTGACCGAACGCGAGGGCTCCCGCATGCTTCGGCTTTTGCGCTCGGGCGGAGGCTACCAGGATCGCTCTTTTCGCGACTTCCCCGAATTGTTACGAGCGGGAGATCTGGTGGTTTTCAATGACACGGCGGTCATTCCCGCTCGCCTCTATGGCCGGCGAAGCGGTGCGAAGGCCGAGACGCTCAGCCCCCGAAATCCCGCCGCCCGCCGGTTTCTCGAAGGACAGGTGGAAGTACTGTTAACCCGGCAGGTCTCCGAGGAGCCGAACGAATGGGAGTGTCTGGTTCACCCTGGGAAAAAAATCGGCGTCGGGGAGCGATTGTTCCTGGGAGCGAGTGACCAACTGGTGGCGGAAGTATTGAGTCGAAGCGGTTTTGGCGAACGGCTGGTTCGCTTCGAACCCGTTCCCGACTTTTTCACCCTGCTCGAACAGCTTGGTCACATCCCTCTGCCGCCTTATATCCGGCGCGAGGATCATGGCCTCGATCGGGAGCGCTATCAAACCGTCTATGCCCGGGAGCGCGGCTCGGTGGCCGCGCCCACCGCGGGGCTGCACTTTACGGCGGGAATCCTGAACCGGCTGAAAGAGCGAGGAATCGAGACCGCAGAGGTGACCTTGCACGTCGGTCTGGGTACATTTCAGCCGCTACGCGGGGAACGGGTCGAGGGCCACAGACTGCATCGTGAAAGCTATAACATCCCCGCCTTGACCGCCGCCAAGGTTAACCGTGCGCTAGACGAGAGTCGGCGCGTGGTGGCCGTAGGAACCACGACGGTGAGAACTCTAGAACAAACGGCGCGTGCTTCCGGACGAATTGTTGCCGGCCAGGGAGATGCCGACCTGTTCATTTACCCCGGATTTCACTTTCGTGTAACCG
>JAFAPG010000519.1 GCA_019247235.1 Acidobacteriota bacterium | reverse complement strand
GCTATTTCAGATTCGCCAGATTGCGGAGGTAGGTAGCTATCTTCCACGAGTGACATGGCACGCCAATTCCGACAAGAAAGTTCATTCAACCACGCAAGTGGAACTTCACTGGCAGACGACAAATGGCAATGCTCATGATGTCGACGGGAGCCGCCCATTCAAGGCCGCCATAGCTTCGTAGGCAGCGCCAAGCACGGGCGCGTCTTCGTTCAATACTACAAAGATAGGAATTTTAGCCAGTTGAGTGCTGAGCTTCATCTTGTCGCTAAATGCTCGCACAAAGCTGCCGTCCTGAAGCTTCGAAAGAATCTTGAGCGCGATTCCTCCCGCGACATACACTCCACCGAATGGCAAGACCCGCAAGGCCATATTTCCCGCTTCCGCTCCGTATGCTTCGGTCCAAATCTGCAGAGTTTCGACACAGGCTGAACAGGAACCCTCCAAGGCTTGCTGGGTAATCTTAACCGCGGGATCGATGCCCGGCTCATCAAAGAATGCATGTTGCACGCCGGGGAAGATGATTTGGTGAATGGCGCGAAAACCACGTCCGGAGATAATGTCCTCCGTGCAGACTCTCTCCATCCGGTGTCGCAGTGATTGCAGCAGCAAGAACTCGCGGTCATTGCGGGGAGCAAAATCGGTCAAGCAAGCCTCGGAGGGCGAAATCTGATAACGCTGGCCATCCCAGAATAAGATGGCCTCGCCCAGGCCGGTTCCCGCGGCAATCAATGCCATCGGAGCCCTCGGCTGAGGTTGGCCCTCATTCAACTGCAACAAGTCATCCTTGGTAAGGTGAACCAAACTGGCTGCAGCCGCAACCAAATCGTTCAGCAAGAAGATCTTTTCGATCTCAAGCCCAAGAATGTTGGCAATTGCCAGACGTTCGACTGCCCAAGGTAGATTGTTGCTGACCACCCGGTCTTCGACAACGGTGCCCGCCGATCCAAATGCCGCGGAACTCACCTGGCCATTGCTGAGGGGAAAGCCTGCTTGAGCAGCCGAATCGATGAAACGATTTAGCAGTTGTTCCAAGCTGAAGACTTCCCGCGTCTGTATGTGGAACCGGTAGATCGAGCGCAACCTGGAATGGGAGCACGAGAATAGCGTTAGGGTGCACTTGGTTCCGCCAATATCTCCGGCAAGGATCATTGAATTGAGTATTCTTCGGACATCATTCGCTCAACGGTTCGTGCTCGAACGCCTACAAGCGCCTCCCGCCTGGCAAAACGGCGTCTCCCTATCGGATATCACAGGGATCGGATCGGAGTAAAGGATCACCAGATTTGAGACTAGGCAGAAAGGCTCAAGCAGGAAGCTCGACCGAGAGGATAGGCCTATGGCTGGGTGAAGAGGAGAAGCGTGCCCCTCGGGATCGCTAAGCGGGACTCTGGGGGCTTTTTTAGCTGTCGGCGCGGCGACTAGGGTTCGATTAGGCTGTGCATCTCAGTCCGTGCTTCGCCCAGCACGCGTGCCAGTCAAACCAGGGAAGCGCGGGTTGCTTCTTCACTCACCTGAGTCGAGCGTGAATCAATCTCTGCTCGAATAGCGGTTTTTAGCCGATAGAGGATCTCGCCCGCATCCGGAACGAGCATCATGCCTTCGCCGGCTTGCGCCCGCCATTGCTCTGGAGAGACAGTTTTTGGATCTAGATAGTTCAAATTCAACTGGCGACACCGTTGTTCTGAAATGCTGCTAGCGACCGTGACCTGGATGCGCGACCACTCGCGAGCCTTCACGGCGTCATAGCTACCTTGGCCCCGCAAGTGAGTGGAGTGAGCCATGACCCCAAGGGGAATATGAGCAAAGCGATGCCACTGCTTTAGAAAATATTCGCAGCAGTGATAACCAATCTCGTCAATATAGGTTTTGTGGGAATAGCTCGCTTCGCTGATATGGGGGGCGTAGAGAATGATCTCGCCTCCTTCGACGATAGCGGGTTCGCACTTGTACATTCCTTTGGCGCCGGTCCAAAGATCATCATACATTCGAGGTAGCACAGCCAAAACCCGCCGAAAGGGGTGGTCAACCCAACGAATATGTACCTGCGCCGAGTGTTCGGCCGCCATCTTCCAGGCCTCGCGGGCAGGTCCAAAATAACAACCCTCGATCTGCTTCTCCCGAATTACCGAGGCCAGGCAGGCGACCGGCACCGATACGCTCTCGGCAGCCAGATCAATGAGAGCACGAACCGGGGTGTTGTAAGTGCCGATGAGATCGAAGCTTCCGAGCAAGGCACCCAACCAATGGGTGTGGTGGATCATTTCGCCTGTACTTACGCCTGGGAACAAATATTTATTGCCCCCAGAAAATCCCACCACCTCATGAGGAAATACAGGACCACAGATTAAGACTTGATCATAGTCAAAGAGCAGGCGGTTGATCTTGATGCTGATTGGCCTGGATAAGCGCCCTGCGGAAATGTTTTCTACAACCGTCGCAGGAATGGTACCTACATCGAGAAAGGTTTCGCTCAGATCCCAGCGGTGGTTGAAGATGTGCGCCCGGCCACATTTACCGCCGGCTACGGGACGGCCGATCAAGCGGCTGAGTTGCTCCTCGCTCAGCCGGGGATGCGTGCCCAGGGCCACCAAATAGTCGCAGGCTGCGGCGCGCGAGGCGAGTTCGGATTCTAGTAAGTCAAACAGCAGCGGCATGGGGAAGCTGCGAGTCGCGTCCGGAATAAGAACCAAAACTCGTTTGTTGTTGATGCCCAGGGCCGATGTTGATTGAGCGATGAACTCGCGAACCTCATCGCGCGAGAGGCATCGTTGGCTTGCGCGCTTGCTAAGAATAGTCATCGCTTATCGATCTACATATCAAGCATCGGGGCCCGGTCGGAAACAGAAAGCTGGATGTTCCGCCTTCTCACCTAAATTAACATAAGCTGACCGTGCTTGGCCGCGCTGCCAGGTGCTCAGAAAAAGAGTTCTGCGGTCGAACACGAATGTGCGAGGGGGGGTACCTCATTGACGCGACGGGCTCAGGAGCAGTTTCTGGACACGCCAATTCAGCAGTTCGCTCACATAGATTTCATTTTCCGAGGGACAGGCAATCTCATGAATCCATCCGAATTGTTTCAATTGCTTTCCCGCCTCCCCTAATACCCCCAGCAGCTTTCCCTCAAGCGTTAACTTGTAAATTCTTCCTGGAAAAGCATCGGAACTGTAGATCACCTGATGGGGTGGAGGGGTGATACAGATTGCCCACGGGGATCCTGGTGCCATGGTTTGGTTGCCGCTGATGGGCAGCTTGGGTCTATTGCCGATGGCTGGCCGTGCATTGGGATCGAATGGGACGTCAATACTGATTTGTCGAACGATTTTTCCGTCGCCACGAAACACTTGAATTCGACGGTTGCCACGATCCGCTACGTAAATATTGTCTTCGGCATCTACGGCGATGCTGTGAGGCACGTTAAATTGACCTGGCAAATCACCTGGTTCACCCCAGGACATCACCCAATTTCCAGCGGCGTCAAACTTTGCGATACGAGAGTTGATATAGCCATCGCTGATGTAGGTGTTACCGGCTGAGTCCCATGCCATGTCGGTGACCTGGCGAAACATTCCGTCGATGGCTGGCAAAGGAGGTTGAGGATGTTTCAAAGGCCCAAGTTCTTCGGCCGAGGCTTCTTGCTTGCGGCCAAAAAGCATGGCAACGCGGCCTGCGGGAGTAAATTTAACCACCATGTCGGAACCTTTATCGGCTACCCAGATGTTATCGTGCTTGTCGACCTTGACCGCGTGGGCGAAGGACCAAGCATAGAGATTGTGGCCAATCTCGCGTAGGAAAGCCCCGTCAGAACTAAACTCCAACAATTGCGCAGCGCTTGCCCCATATGAGGGGCCGGAGGTATTTCCCCGCGAAAGTACGAAAATGTGTCTTCGCGAGTTTACTGCCACACCGGCGGCTTCTCCGAAATAAAGATCGCGCGGAAGCTTTAAGAAATCAGGAACCGAACGATAGGAGATTTCAGGCACTGCAGGCTGTTGTGCCCAACCTGAGCCGACCAGCAGGAACAGCAAGAGAACCAAGCACTGCATATCTTTTTAGCCTTCCTATTGCGACCATGTCCTAAGTCCGACTTGTATCATCCAAGCAGGCCTAAACGATAGGCACAATCCCGTAAGGCTGCGGACTCCCACTCTGGTCGCCGCGGATTTTGCGGGTGGGTTTGATTGCTGGGAATTCTGCCTATGGCGTGCAGAAAGATTGCTGCTGAATGCTTGTAGGCTGGTACCGGATCGCGGAATGCAAGGTTCCCGAGGTATTGCAAAGCATCCGCCAGCCCGTAATATTCAGGATTGCCGTTTTCCCAGAATCGATCGCGGGCGGCAAATTTTTCCGGGGCGAATGCCGCTAGCCCTAGCAAATAGTCAGAACCAAACTCAATCATATTGATGCCGAGATCGTTTCCTGTGTAGATGCGAAAATCCGGCCGATGTCGATCACGTAGGCTCAGGCGCTCGAGTTCAAGCATGCGGTTGAGAGATGAATGCTTCATACCTGTGATGTGCGGAATGTCCATCAGACGGCGAACTGTTTCTTTGTCGAAGATCTCTCCGCTCGCAGCAAACATCGGCCCCAGCTCAAAGGCCAGTACTTCGGGAAAATCCCGTGACGCCTGTTCGTATACACCAGCGATATGCTGAGGGGATTGACCGCGCAGGCGAGCGGTTTGAAACAAGATCGGAGTTCCCCCGTACTCGACGATACCCTCCATTTCGCGTATGTAAAGGCCGACAATGTCGCCGCTTGAATTCTCAACGAAGGCGCCCGCGACAAAAGGTACTCCGTTACCTAAAGCTTCACGAGTCCAGCCTAGAATCTGTTGTTTTTCGGCTTGGCTCAAATAATTCACATATCCAGTATCCATGTTGACGGCATTCATCAGTCCGCTCTGGTGAGTTGCCACTAAGTTCTTCTGAAAGGCATCCACTGCGATTCTACCGTCCTGCTGAAAAGGGAGGAGAGAGGCCGCAATTCCTTTCACCTTACGGCCGGGCTTCTGTCGCTCAATGAGTTCTGCGATGGTCAAGTTCTCAAGGCTTGCCGGAGATGACAGCGGGCGCGTAGACGACATGTTCATGGTCTCTTCAAGAGTCGCAATCGCTCGCCTAGGTCACAATTCTTGTAATGCTCGTCCAAGGGGTAGCATCCCGACGGCAAACCGTTTCGGGGCGCAGTTGTGCAGTCACTGAAGGTTCTGCAGATTCGTTTACGCTCGATGTCTGATCCAGCCGAGGCATGCCACAATAGTTCGGGGTACGAAAGTACCATGCGTCCGAGACCCACGCAATCGACCCATTCTTCACGAACCGCTGCCTGCGCAACATACGGCAAAAAGTCCTGAAGATAGCTATAAGCCGAGCCCACGATGATGAGATCGGGAAATCTCAGCTTCAGCTGCCGCGTCACCTCGATTTGCCGCGCGACCCCTTCGAGGGGGTCTTCGGGAGGCAAGTATCCATCGCAAGGAGGGTAGAGCGCCGGCCTCTGGATGTGAGGATTGTAATAAGGGCTTCCCGCGGTTAGGTTCAACAGATGAATGCCGAGAACCTGCAGGGATGACAGAAAGCGGATGGGTTCTTCCAGATCGATGTCGCTCGGTTTTGAGGGATTCAGGCCGAATCCCCAGCGATAGGGAAGCGCGGCGTCAATAGTATCAGGAACCCCTCGTCCCGGGCGCTCAGTTGAATTCCTGGGCGGAGCTTGGCCCTGCGCGTGAAAAGGAATTGTGTCGAATGCAGATAGTCGAACTCCAACGTGCAGCTCCGGTGTCAGCGAGCGGATCCCTTCGACCACCTCGCGCAAGAAGCGCGTACGGTTCTCGTAACTCCCCCCATAAAGCCCGTCGCGGGTGTAAGCACTGAGAAACTCGTGGCCAAGGTACCCATGACAGTGCTTGATATCGACAAAGTCGAAGCCGATCTTGGCGGCGATGGCGGCCGCGCGATGAAAATCTTCGATGATCTGTTCTATTTCGCTATCCTGGAGGAGCGGATAGTCAGAAGGAAGTTTTAAACGGCGGTCGAGAATGGGATGGCGGTAGAGGATTTTTGGCTCAGCACGATCATGCCGGTTCGGACGACAATAACGTCCGGAATGCGTAAGCTGCAGCCCAATAACCAGGTCTTCATCCGAGCCAGTGATGCGGCGATGCTCCTCAATAAGCACCGACCTTAATTTGGCTAAACCCCTCTCGGTGTGAGGCGCGGCAACGAGTTGATTGGGATTTGCGCGACCGCTATGGGTGACAGCAACCGCCTCTCCCCCCCAAATCAGCTTGGCGCCCGTCTGACCAAAACGCCGCCACCGGCGTACCGTGTTATCCGATGGAGTCCCATCTGCGGTGCTGTCCCAACCCTCCATGGGCTGCACTGCAATGCGATTGCCGATTCTGAAGGGGCCCTTGGCCAGGGGCCAACGTAGAGAAGATTTCGCGGCCGAGGCGAGAGTACGATCGCAGGGAATGTTTAGTTTCAGTTCCCGCAAACGAGATTCAAAATCCGAGATATTCTTAATGCTGCCGAGCCGAACGATGGTTGGCGAACTCATGGCGTTAAATCACCATCTTCCTGCTTCCGGGAACCGCGATGGCCGGCCATGACGATCCCACTGAGACTGCCCATACTTGTGATTAGGTTGCAAAGACTACTCCAAGCGGCCCTAGGCCACTACAAAATTAAGCATTGCACGCCAACCTGTGTCTCACGTAAACAGCCTGTTTTGGCGGAGAAGTGAGGTTTCCGCTCGAGGCAAAATTGTACGACGGAGAAGGGTTTGAGGGTTATAAGCGACTTTCATCTGCACACGTTCCGAGGATGGTATGTCGGCCAAATGTAGATGATCCTCGGCTACTGCAGTTGAACTTTTAGAGTCTGTCCACGGGCGAGGCCCTTGGTTTTGTGGAAGGATGTTGTGCGTGGTCCCGGGTGGGATGTTGAAATTTTGTACTCGGGCGGCAGTCTCAATCTTCGATCTGAGGTGACGTCATGCGAAAAGCATCTCTGTTCTGCTTACTTACTTTTGCCTTACTTGCGTTCGGACAACAAGCGCCTCCTGAAGGATTCGAGCATTGGAGTGCAGACTCATTGCGCCAGGTTTTACAGTCCCTTCGGGTTGAGGCGGCCAAAGACCCCCATCATGTCTCTGTTCAGCGTTTGAAAGACTTTCCGAATGATTTTTTTATGCTCGCGCATCGTCAAGCGGACGGCGTAGTTGAATGGCATGAAACCCAGGCCGATGTGTTCTTCGTGCAGTCTGGGTCGGCCGTACTGCTGGTAGGAGGAACGATGGTAGGCGGGGAAACCACTGAGCCCCATGAGAAGCGCAACGGTAGCATTCAAGGCGGAGTTCGGGTAAAACTCTCACCCGGTGATATCGTCCGCATTCCCGCTAAAGTGCCTCACCAGGTTTTGCTTGAAGGGGCCCCGGAATTTACCTACTTCGTCGTTAAGATCAAAGGCTACTGATAGGTATAGCAGAGAACCCGGTTGAACAGCGCGCTCCGATGGTGAAGCAGAGCGGTTGCTCAGACGATTAGGTGAAACTTCATCAATATTTTCTAATTGACGCTATCTAAACGCCTTAGAAAATCTCGGTTCTGGCATCTCAGGCTCGCACTCGTCCTGCGGTGGTGGTACCGTGGACGACGTCTAGTTGCCGATACTCGGCTTCGGTCAGTTGCAGTCCAGCGGCAGCGACATTTTCCTCCAAATGCTCTACCGACGAAGTACCCGGAATCGGCAACATGAGTGGGGAACGCTGTAGCAGCCAAGCCAGAGCGACCTGCAAAGGCTTCACCTGGTGACTCTGGGCAATGCTGTTCAGCAGCTGATGTCCCACTCCGCCGGCGGCTAAGGGAAACCAGGGAATGAAGGCAATTCGGTTCTGTTCGCAATAGGTTAGGAGGTGTTCCCACTCGCGATCAAAGACGCTGTAGCGGTTCTGCACGGAAGCGATGGCGG
The DNA here is from genome assembly GCA_019247235.1 of Acidobacteriota bacterium. Classification (GTDB taxonomy): domain Bacteria; phylum Acidobacteriota; class Terriglobia; order Terriglobales; family Acidobacteriaceae; genus Gp1-AA145. Next base: position 2,154 of record JAFAPG010000519.1, on the reverse strand, counting down.
CCAATTTTTGCGCGCGCTCAAGGTGTTCGAGCGTTACGTTGGACAATCCGATCAAGTGGATCTTTCCCTCGGACTGTAATTGGACCAGAGTCTCAATGGAGGCCTCAAATGAGATTGCTGGATCGGGAGTATGCAATTGGTAGAGTTCAATCCGTTCTACACGCAGCCTCTTTAAACTTCCTTCGAGAGCCTCACGGAGGTGCGTAGGACTCGAGTCGTGGGTCCACTGATTCGGTCCGGGTCGTTTCCAGCCACCTTTGGTTGCGACCACCAAGTCCCGAGGATAGGGCGAAAGCGCCTCGGCAATGAGCTCTTCGCTAACCGCGGGACCGTAAGAATCCGCGGTATCGATAAAATTGATCCCAAGCTCTAGAGCTCGCCGCAATACGCTGAGGGCAGAAGCACGATCTTTGGGAGGGCCCCAGATACCTGGGCCAGTGATCCGCATAGCGCCAAATCCCAGCCGACTGACGCTCACTTTGCCTGCTAATTGTAGAGTTCCTGCTGCCGCGGCGGAAACGCTCTCTGTTCGCGTACTCACGATCACCTCCGTGCCCAATCTCTGGCAGTTTTTTGCGTCCTCATTATGCTTATGTCCTTACCATTTTGTCGAGTCATAGGATCGGATGATCCAGGTTGCCAGGCGTCGCACAAAATGGCAAGTGCCACGACAACTCTGATGGCCAGGCGTCTGCCTACCTGGGAACCGATTCTGCGGGCCTATAGGGCTGCTTTGTTGCGACAGGCGCCTGAAGAGCAAAGCCGTGCGGTCGCTATTACAATGAATTCTCTCTCGCATGGCTTCATCACCTGGTTTGCGCTTACAAAGGAAGGTGGAAGATTGAAGACCTTTCATATTGCAGTCATTGCTGGGGACGGAATTGGCAAAGAGGTTGTTCCCGAAGGCATTCGCGTCTTGAATGCGGCGGGAGCGCGGTATGGATTCGATCTGGATTGGCAGGGCTTTGATTGGAGCTGTCAAACTTATCTCGAGACCGGCAAGATGATGCCCGCCGACGGTCTCAGCCAGCTCGAAAAATTCGATGCCATTTTCTTGGGCGCTATCGGACACCCGGAGGTTTTCGACCATGTATCGCTTTGGGGATTATTAATTCCCATTCGACGCGGCTTTCGGCAATACGTCAATCTTCGGCCGGTTCGTCTTTTTGAAGGCATCGACACGCCACTGAAGAACTGGAAAGCCGGGCAAATTGATTTCACCATCGTCCGTGAAAACAATGAAGGAGAGTATTCGAACATAGGCGGGCGGATCTACCAGGGCACCGAGGATGAGGTCGTCATACAACAAACTATCTTTACCCGGCGCGGGGTAACTCGCATTCTCCGCTTTGCCTTCGAACTAGCGCGCCAGCGAAACCGGCATCTAACCTCGGCCACCAAATCGAATGGAATCATCCACACCATGCCCTTTTGGGATGAATGTTTCCAGGCATTGGGCAGCGAGTATCCCGACGTGCGCACCGATCAGTACCATATCGACATCCTGACGGCTCACTTCGTACGTCATCCTGATTGGTTCGATGTGGTGGTTGGCTCGAATCTGTTTGGAGACATCTTGTCCGATCTAGGACCTGCGGTCGTCGGATCGATAGGCATCGCTCCTTCGGCAAATCTTAATCCTGAGGGCACCTATCCTTCGATGTTCGAACCGGTTCATGGCTCTGCTCCCGATATTGCCGGACGGGGGATCGCAAATCCAATTGGGCAGATTTGGTCTGGTGCCTTAATGCTGAGGAATCTTGGGGCACCAGAAGCTGCCGATGCCATTGAGAACGCCATTGCTCATACGCTGGCAGAATCGGCAGTTCGCACTCCCGACATTGGCGGAAATGCCTCAACCAGGGATTTAGGAGAGGCGATTGCGGCTGAGCTCAGCCGTGTGAGTAGAACTGCGGGGTAGTCCATCCACGGCGGCTGGCGACATTCAATGAATCTCGGGTTCAGGAATGGGCTCGGTTCCTTCGAGAAAGTCGAAGTCGCAGCCTTGGTCGGCTTGGGTGATATGTTCCATAAACAGACGCCCATAGCCGCGCGGGTAAATTCCTATTTTCGGCCTCCAGGCTCGGCGGCGGCGCTTCAGCTCTTCATCCTGGACCTGCATATTCAAATTACGTCCCGCGACATCAAGCTCGA
>JAFAPG010000382.1 GCA_019247235.1 Acidobacteriota bacterium | reverse complement strand
ACGCCCGAGGGCGCGGTTCGAATAGGTGGCATTCAGAACAATCGGCGGGCCTGTATTGCTCGGTGATTTTCCGTCCTCCCCTAGCTCCCGCCGATGTGCTCATCTTGTCTCTCGCCGCCGGTCTGGCCATACAGGCGGCGATTGGGGAAGTCAATCGCCGAACCGCTCCCGACTTGAAATGGCCTAACGATCTGTTGATTGGCGGCAAGAAAGTTTGTGGGATATTGACCGAAATGAGCGCCGACGCGGCAGCCGTGCGCCATATTGTTGTCGGCATCGGTATCAATGTAAATCACACAGATTTTCCCGCTGATCTTAGGGATAAGGCGACCTCGCTACGGCTCGCCACCGGAGAGGTCTGGTCGCGGCTTGAGCTGGGGGCGGCTTTGCTAAAATCTCTCGACCGGGAATATCGCAATCTGACCACCTATCCTCGTGCTCGAGGGGAAATCATCGAACGATTCGAGCGGGGTTCCTCCTCGGTGCGGGGCAAACAGGTGTGGATTGAAGGCGGAGAAGGTTTTTCGGGCGTAAGCCAAGGCCTTGATCCCCGCGGTTTCCTCGAAGTCGAAACCGCCGACGGGCTGCGCACCGTCTACAGCGGCTCGCTACGATGGAAATAAGGGTTGGCGGTCGCAGATTTCAGCCGCTTTTTCCCAGGCAGATTGCGCATTTTCCCCGTGAAGCTAGCGCCATTCTCGATGAATAAACATGCTTCTGGTGCTTGATGTAGGCAATACCAATACGGTGCTGGGAGTTTTTGCCGGCCCGGCCTTGAGCGGGGCGAGCTCGGACCAGCTCCTAGCCAATTGGCGTGTAACCACGCGGGCCGCACAAACTGTCGATGAATATGGGGTTCTGTTCCGCAATCTCTTTGCTATGCAGGGGCTAGCACCAGAGGAGATTGACGGCATTGTGGTCTCCTCCGTCGTCCCCCCGCTTGATTCCACGCTGCGACGAGTCGCCGAGCGCTATTTCCGGCAGAAGCCGCTGTTTGTCGAGCCCGGAATCAAGACGGGTATGCCGGTGCTCTATGACAATCCCGCCGAGGTGGGTGCCGATCGCATCGTCAACGCCGTAGCCGCGTTTGAAAGATATGGTGGACCTTGTGTGGTGGTCGATTTTGGCACCGCTACGACCTTTGATTGCGTCACGCTCAAGGGCGAATACCAGGGCGGAGTGATCTGTCCGGGGATTGGTATTTCAGCCGACGCGTTGTTCAGTCGCACCGCCCGCCTGCAGAGAGTAGACATCCGCAAACCCCCGCGAGTCATTGGCACCACCACCGTCGGCAGCCTGCAATCGGGACTTTATTACGGGTATATTGGCCTGGTTGATGGCATCCTCGAACGTTTGCTCCCAGAGCTGGGCCAGGCGGCAACCGTTATTGCTACCGGGGGTCTGGCTGCCCTGCTGGGCTCGGGCTCAAAGTACATCCAGCAAGTCGACGAGTTTTTGACCCTGGAGGGCCTGCGCATTGTCTGGCAGAGGAATTTGCCAAGCAAATCGACCGAGGCGCCGAGCTCAAAGCCGCGGACGGTTGCGCGCGCACGCACCTCGCGAGTCATTGGGGGGTGAACGAAATCGTCGGATTTCTGGAACGCGCGTGCAAAATTACTTCAATTACTTCACCGAAATCGAGCAGCACTTCCAGAGGCGCCGGGGGGGAGCACTGCTTTTATCCACTCTCGACTGGGCGCTGATTGAAATTTGGAAAGATGCGGGAGTGCCGCTCGAAGCGGTGCTACGCGGTATGGATGCCGCCTTTGATCGCCATGAGCAACGCCCATCGAAAAGCAAAAAAGTCAATGGTCTCGCTTATTGCGCGCAAGAGGTTCTGTCGGCAGTGGAAGAGATGAAGGATGCGGCTTTGGGCGGCTTGCCGGTTCGCGAGATGAATCGCGGATTCGACCTCCAGGAAATCGCCGCGTTTCTCCGGCAATCGGCGGCAAAGCTCGAGGCCCATACATTGCCCAGTCGTCCTGGAGTCGAGCCGGATTTGGTGGTCCGAGAGGTCGCCGAGACGCTGAAGCAGATGGCCAATGAAACCCAATCCAGCTCTGGTGCGCTTCGCCTGGAAGATCTCGAACGCAGGCTCACGGTGCTTGAAGAAAAAATCTTTGCCGTGCTGGTTTCCGCGCTCGATGAGGCGGAAATGATCGCCATTCGCGCTCAGGCGGACCGCGAGCTGGCGCCTTATCGGACGAAGATGCCCTCCTCTCAGGTTGATCAGCTGCACCGCCAATATGCGCACAAGGCGCTACTTGAAAAGTACGGGCTTCCCCGTCTGAGCCTGTTCTACCTTTGACTTTAAGCTTCGCGCAGCTCACATCTTCCCGTGAAATACATACACGAGCTCGACCAGTAAGATCAGCACCACCATGGCTTCCAACCAGAAGGCTCTTGATTGATGAAATTCGTCGATTAAGAACCGATATAGCTCTTCAGCGGTGCGCAGTTTTTCTTGAGTCAGGCTCTTGTAGTCGGGAACGCCGACTTTGGTCGCCGCCAGCCGGTAGAGGCGCGCCGAGAACATATCGCTTAAGAACTTGATCGCGTTGTCGACGCGCTCGGTTAATTCGGTCACATCCAGGAGCACGGTCTGCAGACGCGAGGCCTCGCGCGGCAGCCGCCATCGTCCAATCAGCGGTGAATGCTTGTCGAGAGAGGCATACACTCGCGCCAGTTCGTGGGTGAGCAGATCGTCGTAGTGGCGAAACTCGAGTAACTGCGAATTCGCATACTCAAGCAGTTGCAACGTGGTTTCTGAGCCGGCCAGCGAATCGTAGACGAAGGCGGCATTCCATCCAAGCACGGCCAAATCATTGGGATAGTAGGACATGGCCGATTGCAAAATCTCGCGCAGCTCGTCATCGGAGAGGGCAAGGTTCTCACCGCGCACCACTTGTGCAATTGGTTGACGGAAGGAACTTAGCAAATGAGCGGCTGCTGGATTGCCGCTAATTTCTCGCATGAAGAAGATGAAGTAGTCCTCGCTCAGCCATTTCGCGTAAGGTTTAACCAAGGCCGGTCGAGCACGCCCGAGCTTCTCCCGGCCGATATCTTCGGCTCGGCTGGGCAGATCGGTTCCCGACATCCAACGGCAGGAAAGCGCGATCAAATCTGCCCAATCCCCGGCGAAGGGGAACTCAAACAGGACGCTCAATACGCCGTAGTCGTAATACTTCACCCGCACCCGTGCCTGAGCCTCGCCCGGGAACTGCGCGTCCTCTACCACCGGGGGACGTTCAAAGAACAATTGTTCGGCCGCCGCGTGCTTCAAACTCTCGCCCAGACGACGAGCGCCGAGAATGGTTCGTAGCTCATCGAGCTTGATCTCTTCACAGATATCGAACAAAAACAGGCCCACGGCTGAGCCGCGCAGAGTTGGATTGGTCATGGACATGAGCGAACAAGTCTATCGCGCCCGCGT
>JAFAPG010000535.1 GCA_019247235.1 Acidobacteriota bacterium | reverse complement strand
CGCGAAATCGGCATTCGAATCGCCATGGGCGCCCAACGCACCGACATCCTCAAACTCGTCGTCAGCGAAGGCCTTACGCTCACCGTCGTCGGCATCTTCGTCGGCCTCGCCTCCGCGCTAGCGCTCACGCGCTTCCTCAGCGCCTTCCTCTACGGAGTCAGCGCCACCGATCCGCTCGACTTCGCCGCCGTCGCCGCTCTTTTCGCCGCGGTAGCCCTCGCCGCCAGCTACGTCCCCGCTCGCCGCGCCATGCGCGTCGATCCCCTCACCGCCCTCCGCTATGAATAACGCCACGCCACATTCCCAAATGCTCGTAGGGGCACGGCACGCCGTGCCCTTCTTCCCCACCGCTCAAGGAGCGCACCGATGAACCCGTTCCGCAAAAATGGCGACGACGACAACCGTTCCGACCTCAACGCCGAACTCCAATCCCATCTCCAAATGTCTGCACGCGATCACGCCGACCGTGGCGTCTCCCCGCAACAAGCCTCCGCCGCCGCCCGCCGCGAACTCGGCAACATCCCCCTCATCCAACAAACCGCACGCGACCAACGCCCCATCGCCGCGTTCTTCGACAATCTCCTCCAAGACATCCGCTTCGCTCTCCGCACGCTCCGCAAAAATCCCGCCTTCACCCTCATAGCCGTTCTCACCCTCACCCTCGGCATCGGCGCCAACACCGCCATCTTCAGCGTCGTCAACGCCGTCATCCTCCATCCCCTCCCCTTCAAAAACGCCGACCGCCTCGTCGACATCGCAGCCCACAGCACCACCTTCGACTTCCCCCACATGTACTTGTCGCTCCCCGACATCAACGACGTCCGCGCCGCCTCAAAGACTCTCACCGACATCTCCATTTATTCCTTCGACGCCAAAGAAGTCATCGTCGACGGCAAACCCGATCGGATCGACGGTGTCAACATCGACGAAAATCTCTTTCCGCTTCTGGGCCTCCAGCCAATTCTCGGCCGCACCTTCACCTCCGATGACACGCATCCCGGTGTCCTCGTCGTCATCCTCAGTCACAAAATCTGGCGCGACCGCTTCGCCTCTGATCCAAACGTCGTCGGCAAATCCATGCAGCTCGACGGCGAACAGCACACCATCGTCGGTGTCATGCCCGACGTCCCAAAGATGGACTTCGCCACCGACGCCGACCTCTGGACGCCATTCCAGCCCACTCAGGACATGCTCTCTAAGCGTAGCGATCGCGAGGCCGGCCTCGCCGTCGCCGCGCTTCGCCCCGGCGCCACGATCCGACAAGCGCAGCGCGAGTTTGAACAAATTTCCAAGCGTCTCACCGAAACCTACCCCGACTCCAACAAAGGTTGGAGCATGCACTGCGTGTCGCTGAAGACATCCCTCGTCGGCGACACCAGCACTCCACTTCTTGTCCTCTTCGGCGCCGTCGGTTTCGTTCTCCTGATCGCGTGCGCCAACGTCAGCAATCTCTTCCTATCGCGCGGCTGGTCACGGCGCCGCGAGTTCGCGATTCGCTCCGCCATCGGCGCCACGCGCGGTGCGCTCCTCCGCCAGCAACTCGTCGAAAGCGCGCTCCTTGCCTTGATCGGCGGAATCTGTGCACTCGCGGTCGCCGCATGGATGATGCAAGGCCTTCGCGCGCTCCTGCCGCCCGAAACGCCGCGCCTTCAGGACATTGCGATCGATTCCGGCGTCGCGCTCTTTACTATCGCGGCGTCCCTCATCGCCGCGTTGGTTGCCGGCCTCGCGCCCGCGCTACTCAGCGTCCGCGAGGATGTCAACACCACTATGAAAGAAAGCGGCGCGGCCGCCAGCCGCAGCCACAACTTTCTCCGGCAGGCTCTTGTCGTTGCCGAAGTCGCTCTCGCCCTTACTCTCGTTATTGGCGCCAGCCTCGCCGTACAAAGCTTCTCCCGCATGCTTCACATCAACTCCGGCTTCCGTACCGACCACCTCGTCACAATGCAGATCGAATTTCCATCCTTCCGCTATGAAAAGGCCGAGCAAAGCCTCCGCTTCACGGAACAACTCATTGAGAACACGCGCAGTCTTCCCGGCGTCGAGTCCGTCTCAGCAAGCATCGTCTACCCTATAGGCGACTACCTCGCCGAGTCGCAATTCACCGTCGAGCCCGCGCCCAATCCCAATGCTCCGATGCAAATGGTGCGCAGCAATCGGATCACAACGGACTTCTTTCGCACGTTTGGAATTCCTGTGCTCACAGGCCGTAATTTCAATTCCGTGGATTCGCTCACCGCACCCAAAGTTTTTATCGTCAGCGAATCCTTCGCCAAAAAAGTCTTCGGCAATGCAAACGCTATTGGAAAACGCATCTCGATGGATAAGCATTCTGACGATTACGTTTGGGGCACGATCGTCGGTGTTTGCGGCGACGCCCGTGGAAACGATCTCAATTTCTCTCCGACCGTCTACGCTCCGCTCGCCCAAACGAAAATACTCAATGGAATCTTCCTCGCCGTTCGCAGCAGGCCAAACCCCAACTCAATCATTGGCGCCATTCAAAGTACCGTGTGGGCGCTCGACAAAACCCGACCAATCACCGGAATCAAAACCATCGAAGAGCAAATCGCCGAGCACTATGCCGCCCCAAAATCCCAAAGCCTCCTCCTCGCCATCTTCGGCGCTCTCGGCCTCATCCTCGCCATCATCGGCGTCTACGGCGTGATGTCCTACGTCGTCACCCAACAAACCCGCGAAATCGGCATCCGCATCGCCCTCGGCGCCGAACCACAAAAAATCCTTCGCATGGTCATCACCCGCGGCGTCAAACTCGCGCTCATCGGCGTCGCAATTGGTCTCGCCGCATCCTT
>JAFAPG010000826.1 GCA_019247235.1 Acidobacteriota bacterium | reverse complement strand
CGGAACTGTGAAGCCACAAGTTGGCTCATCATCACAGTCCGAGCCGGCAGCGGCTCGGGCAAACGATTTGACATCAGGGGCGAGCACGACTGCCCCTAGGGAGCAAGCTGCACAAGCGGACACTCCGATAAGGGAGTCTATGCAAGTGAATGCTCCGCCAGGCTCGTCGGCTGAGCCGGCAGCTGCGGCGGTTTCGGCTCCTCCCCTAGCGCCCCTGCACAGCGTGGCTGCTCCCCTGGGCGTCACGCCGCCGGCGAATCAGCCCACAACTTCGGGAGGCAAAGGCTGCATCACGGCGCTAATCGTGACCTTGGTGATAATCGCAGTTGTTGGATTTGCGATCATTGGCGGAATGATTTACCTGGCTCACAAGGTGAAGAATAAGGTCCAGGAGTACGCGAAGGAGGTTCAGCACATCGGCGATACGTTACCGCAACCGGACCAGAAACCCAGGGTGGATTTCAGCGATGTCCCGGGGAGCTTCAAGATCGGCGAGCAACTAGCGGCAGCTTGCCCGGAGGCGGCTGCAGCGACAGACACAACCAAGGACACGGCGCGGATTCCCTTGAAGGAGGGGCTGACCTGGGTGAACGCGTGGCACCGCTTCAACGGCGATGTCGAGGTTGTCAACAAACTCACCACGGTTGCCGCCAATCAAATCGAGACTACGTCTTCGGGTCTGGCATTCAACGGCGACAAAGCTGTTCAAGGGAATCAACTGGATACGAGCCGCGCGGTATGTCGAACGGACCTTGAAGGCGCGAGCGAATATTACACTGAGTATCGAGCGTCGCTTCCACACATTATTCCGCATACGACCACATTTTCGATGTCGCGAAAAACCTTCGATGAGCTGAAGACTACCGGGAAAACCACGCTAACTTATCAGCAATTCTTTCCTATTTCGGGTCGTGCGCTGCCAGGGCCACGGACCGCAGAACTGACACGGGTTGAAGCGGAGGATGTAAATTATCCAGTGATTCTGAACGGGCAACCGACGAATCTTCCGGTGATTCATGCTCAGGGGCATTTCCACTTCACCGGCGAGGATAAAGTAAAAAGCCTGTGGACCGATCCCTCAGTGCTCGATGGTGATGGCGAGATATTTGTCCTCGAGGATCGTACCAACCCAATGATGCTGCAGTTTGGATTCGGGCCAATCTTTAAAATTCGCGTCGTGAACATCACATTCCCTGAGGACAAACCCAAACCGCAGATCGAAGATCAACTTGCGAAACAGAAGAAGGCTGTGATCTATGGAATTTACTTTGACTTCAATCAAGCTACCATCAAGAAAGAATCGCAACCGGTTTTGCAAGAAATTGCAGACGCCATGAAGAACAATCCGGACTGGGTTCTGACGGTGAACGGGCACACTGACAACATCGGCGGGGACCAATACAACCTCGAGCTATCAGAGAGGAGAGCGGCGGCAGTCAAGAAAGCTCTGGTAGAACAGTACGCAATCGCGCCGGAGCGCATGACTACCGGCGGTTTGGGAGCGTCGAGTCCCGTGGATACGAACGACACGCTCGAAGGCAGGGCACGGAATCGGCGGGTGGAGTTGATACGGCAATAAGATGAGTAGCAACGAAATTGCCTCCGGGCCACCCCAGATTTCCGGAGCAGGGGCCGGAGGTTCAGAAGCATCAGCGTCGACAAAGGCTTATCGGGGTATCAGATCACTTCGGTCGGGCCGGTGCGGGTGAAAGCGGCGCATGACGGGATGCTCAACCGCCTCCGAATAGAAGTCTTGGACGTATAAGCCAGGGGCGGCCGCGGTAGGAATCCGCAACTACCCAACCCGCTGCCGTTAGCACCCACGTGACCACGACCTCGCCCCATTGGAATTTGTTCAGTGGGCGTGTGGCCACGGCAGGTACCCACACCAGCATGAAGAACATCCCCATTTGCCATGCCGAGAGTGCGGCCGCAAGCCGTGCGCACACGCCGATGAGAATCGCCATGCCCGCGACGATGAATGCGGCACCGGTGAAATACGCCCAGGCCACGTGCGCCGGCAGCCAGTCAGGCACCATAGAAGCGGTATGTTCGACATATTGAAAATGCGCCACCCCGAAAGGAATGATAGCCAGACCGTAGAGTGCTCTCGCGAGGCGCAGAGCGTTGTCGCTAGTGACGAGATTAAGACGTTGTTTGTCCCAGTCAGTGGCGAACCAAAGGTACAGTATCCAAGCCGCCGCCAGCATGACCCCGGTTTTCGAAAGTGACCAGTAAACGTCCACCGTTAGCCCTCGTAGGAGGCTGGGTAGTCCAAACGCCAATAGCCAAAGCAGGAGATAGGCGAACAACACGCGAGCAGCAGCGGCGGCCTTCCGCTCCCACACTAACCCCAGGCCACACACCACGGAGATGAAGCCGCATAAATACGCCAAGCTTGCGGGCACATCCTTACCTACCGGCTGCCACACGGCGGTTAAATCGCCTTTAATCAAACCCAGAATTCCGACGGCGATCATGGTCGCTGCAAAGACCGCGTGACCCGCGCTTGCTATGCGCATGGTTCTATGCTCCCGTTGTGTTCCAGTTCATCGAGTACACATATCCATCGTCGACCAGACCTGCAAGGAACCGCACGATCGGTACTGGATCAAAGTGATGACAAGTCTTGGTGCGCTTCCACAACCAGCATAGAGACAAGGAAATCTCTGCCCCAGCCGAATTCATGCATTCCTGCCCACCGACCGGAAAAGTGGGGTCCATCGGCAATCTTGTATGGGTTGCCGATTCGCGTTATCTATCGAGCGGCGCCCCCATGTTGGACGACACCTTGTGCCGAATTTGCGTCCAGATAACTCCAAACACTACGTACAATGCCGTTGTAAGACGCAGAGCCGAGCGCTGCGAATGTGAAAGTAGACTCGTAGCCGACCGGTTCGGACCAGCCGTCGGAGGCTTCAAATCCCCGATTATTACAAGCGAGTCACCGGAATGAGCGGCGATACCATTTCGGGAGTTACACGTCACAAACTTCGCTGTCTCCAGCAATGGTTGGCCGTGCCCAGATGGCACCCGGTCCCCCGTTACTCATTCTGAGAACCGCATCGCCCTTACGACCGAACTGGCAACATCTTGAGTACTGCAGTGGTTGGCTCAAAGCCG
>JAFAPG010000528.1 GCA_019247235.1 Acidobacteriota bacterium | reverse complement strand
CTCGGTTCGGTTTTCTACGAGCTGGTGACTCGCGAAAAGCCTTTCCGCGGTGATGTGGCCACCGTTCTCTATAAGATCGTCCATGAAGATCCCATTGCCCCCTCGCTTATCAACCCTGCTCTCCCCGGCGGAATCGACGCAATCATTCGAAAAGCTCTGGCGAAAGATCCCAAAGAACGCTTCCAAAATTGCGACGAGATGCGCAAAGCATTCCAGGCTCAGGCCGCGTTGTTGAATACCAAGTCCATGGCAGCCGTCGATGCCCCTCCCTCAGCATCGGAGTCGTCGCCCGCCGCCTCCACCGCTTCTTCGCTGGTCTTATCGGATGCCAGGGATGCCGCGCGATGGACACGAGCGTTTCCCATGTTTATATCGGTTGTGACATTGGCGCTTTTAGGGGCCATTTCGTGGGCTCTCTACGGTCGATCACACCCAGGCCATCTTCCTGAGGTTGTGAGTGACATGCTCAGAAATGCGAAGCTCCCAACTCGACATGTTGCAAATCAGGTGAAAGGCGAAGGAATCGCCAATCCGCAATCTGAGGCGCGAACGACCGATCACGATTCTTCAGCCACGGCGCTTGCTACAGGCGCTGATCCAGATCCCCGACCTGTTGAGGCGAACGCTGTAATCACCGCAAACAATAAGGCTGACTCCCAAAGCTCAGTCGAGACGGGGGGTGGAACGCAGCCAGGCTCCGGCATCCCCTTGCCAATTCAGCCCGTGGCCGACGGCGCCGGCGCATCATCGCAGGGGGGAAGCAAGCCTTCAGAGTTGAGCGATTCAACGGGGGGGGTCGGCAGTGGCAGTCCGGTAGCCGGTACAAGATCGCCATTTGTTCCTCAGCCGGGGGATCAGAACCAGGGCGAAGGCACGAGTAATTCCGTGGCGAGGGACAGTACTGCTCAAGGACGCAATGGCGACATGACGGAAACAATCAATGGGGCCACACCGCCGGGAAACAAACTCCGGAAAAGAGTTTCCCGTCACCCAGCGCAAATCATCGATGGGTTTACTCCGAGCGACGTCCCAGAATTGCTCCGGCAGGCCGATGCTGCTGAGGGACGTTCCGACTACCGCCTGGCACTGTACAGTTACAACCTCATTCTCAAGCTGGATCCGAGCAACTCCGCTGCACGTTCCAGATTGCATCGCCTGCAGACAGCACAGGCGCCGAACTAGTAGGCTAGCTCAATTCTTGCGTGTATATCCTGTTCTTTTCTGGAGTCGGTGAGGAAAGTCGAGGGTCCGACTTATCAAGGTTCAATGCTGCCAAAAGTATCACTGCGGCATTTACACCACGCGTTTCCTCATCCATCACTGTCTCTCATTGATAGCAGAGGCAAAGGCAAAGGCAAAGGCTTGGAAGCAGCTATGTTTGAGCGGAGGGTACTTTCGTACCCTTTCCCGCCGCGTACCTTCCTACTCAGAATAGGATCTGATGATCCAATCGAAGCGTCTAGCAAGATTCCTGCTGTAGGTTGAATCGTGAGTTAAGGACCACGGTCCATGTCGCTCCACTGCGAAGTATCCGCCAAAACCGATGTTGGCTGCGTGCGTATCCGTAACGAAGATAGTTTCGGCTATGACACAGCCTCTGGCATATTTGTTGTCTGTGACGGCGTGGGCGGCCAAGCGGCTGGTGATCGGGCAAGCAAAATAGCCGTAGATTCCATTCTGAACTATCTCAGAATACGCAAACAGGAATGCGACAAATTCGCAACCGCAACCGAGGGATATCTTTCTCCGCGCGCTAGGATCCTAGGGGAAGCCATCCAGGTCAGCAACCAGGCGGTTTGGGAGGCAGCTAAACAGGATAGTAGGGAAGCAGGTATGGCATGCACGCTCGCTTGCGCCTTCGTAGATGACCGCTTTTTCGCCATTGGACATGTGGGAGACACGCGCGTTTACCTGATTCGCGGCGATACGATCCAACGGCTGACGAGGGATCATTCCCTGGTAGAGGAGCAGGTTCGACTTGGCTTCATGACTCGGGAGACGGCCGACACATCAGCGGCGCGGAATGTAATCCTCCGGGCGTTAGGCTCTGAGGAGACGGTGAGACCCGACCTGGACGAGCTACTGGCTAGCTCCGGGGACTTTCTTCTACTGGCAAGTGACGGGCTGACGACGATGGTGGGTGAGCAAGAGATTTTACAAACCGTCACTGCCGCTGGAAAGCTTGAGGAAGCCTGCAGTGGTCTGATTCAGTTAGCAAAGCGGGCCGGTGGCATAGATAATATTACTTGCCTACTTATCCGCTTTTCCTCCCAGCCCTGGTATCGAACCGTTTTTCGAAGAGTGTGTTTTAGGGAGCCAAAAAATGGCAAAACTGTATCTCAAATTTGAAGACCGTGTCATACGAGAAATCGTTCTTTCTGGTGGAGAAGTCACGATTGGACGTCAGCCAGACAACCTGGTATGCATCGATAATCCCGCAGTATCCGGACATCACGCTAAGGTTTACGGCGAAGACGATCACTATATTCTCGAGGACAAGGAAAGCTTCAACGGCACATATGTTAATAATCATCGCATCAGCAGAGTAACCCTCAAGGATGGAGACGAAGCCCTGATCGGCAAACACACGATCGAATTTCGTGACCAGGGAATCGAGGCTGCTTCCGCACCGCGCAGTGCGCTCGTGCACTCGCCGGCCAGGCAATCCCAAGTAGAGAAGGCCAATGCACCGCAGCTCGATTGTACGGTTGTTTTGGATACGGCAAAAGCGAAAGAACTACTGGCGAGGGCAGCCGTCGCGGCTTCTATTGCCGGCTCTGTCGGCCAGCAAAACTCAGGTACAAGTCAAAACCGCCCACACGATGATGGCCCGGGCGTACGTCAAACTGTGGGCACACTGACCATCGTTAAGGGTCGGACCGATCAGCAATACTACGTTCTCACAAGTAAACTGACGGTAATTGGAAAATCAAAAATGGCCGGTATTCGTTTAAAGAAATGGTTTGCTCCCCGGGTTGTTGCTTCGATTCATCGAGCTGAGGATAGCTACTTCATCGCCCCCTCGGGAAATAAGATAAAGATTCGAGTGAATAACAGTCTGATTGGGAGTGGTCAAACGCAACTCAAGGTCGGCGATATTATCGAAGTGGCCGAAATCAAGGCGGTCTTTCATATTTGCGAACGGTGATGACGGCGGACTGAGCCCGAACCCGGTGTCATGGCCGTTAATATCGACCAGCGGTGCCGCAATGGCATGAAAATAACGGACGAGCCGGCTGCAAAATCCGCGCGTCTTCTTGTCGCGGATTGCGGAAACGGAGTGCCCAATGATGCGCTGCCCTGGTTGTTCGAACCCTTTTACCGTGTTCCAGGATCGTCTGCGAGCAAGTCAGATGGTAGCGGGCTGGGGTTGTCAATCGCAAAGAGAGTTGCGACCTTCCACGGCGGTAACATCTCTGCCCGAAACCGCGCGCAAGGGGGCTTGGAAATCGAGATTCGGCTGCCGGCGCGGGAACTGGTGACGTAGCGCTCGGAAAGCAACGCGCGCTGTCCGGGGCCAAAGGTTGTTTCCCTAAGTCGAACGCGTGGGGAATCGCCTACTTCGAGGCAGTCTGCTTAGGGATGACTACCGGAAGCTCCAACGTTCCAATTTTGCCGGTACCGTAATCCATCACTCCTAAACGCAGATTGTACGCTCCTGGTTTAAGCATCAGCTCCTGATGGGCAGGAACTCCCCTGGCCAAGATTTTTTGATAGGTGTCAGGTTTCAGGTCGAGCTGCATGGTCTCCGAGACGTTACCCGCGGCTTTGTTCTTCTGATCCCATGCCACGGCGGTGAATTCCAGTTTGGCATGCTTCACATCGTCTCCCGAGAACCCAAGATCCGGGGCATAAACGCCGTAGTCGATGCTTAACTTCCCCGCTACCTCGCTAGGCACCACTCTCACCCGTAACAGAAGCATGGTCGACTCGGGAACGCCCGGCTGCATTTGCGCAATCATCATGCGACGCGAGGTGTCCTCGGGGCCGGGATCATCGGCCAGCGCATAGTATCCCCGCCGGTAATCCAACCTTGTATTCGCCCGGCTGACCTTCACTTCAATGTGACGAAATGAGGAGTCCATCTTGCGGTTTAGAGGAGAGTAGGCCAGCGTATAGTAGGTGGAGCCGTGTTCGATGCTGCGCCGCATCGCACGCTTGAGATCATTGGTGTTGATGAAAAACTCCCCTCCGGTCTCTTCTGCCACCTCACGCATCACCAATTGCGAGCCCCCCAGCATAGTATGCGTATCATCCGCCGCCCCTCTGGCTTGTGTGCTTCCAAGAGCGGGCCCGCTCACTGCCGGCGCGCCGGTCTTCAGCCCTCGGACGTCGATCGGATAAAGCGAGACTTGTGAGGCCTGGAGCAACCCGGAATATCTCTGGAAGGTCTCAAGATAATTCCTGGTACTCAGGTGCACGCTGCCCTGTCGTGGCTGCACGGCCCCTGGAAAAGCTTCTGAAAGCCATAGAAGGTTTTTTCGGCCAGTGTAGCCAGCCATAGCGCGAGCAAGCTGACCAAACGCCTCCATCGTCTTTTCCGCGCGCTGGTCAATACGAATTAACCGCTCGTCGGTCAGAAACTGCTGCATAAGCTCACCCATAGAGGGGGCGCCGGAATTCATGGGTGCGCCCGAATTTAGAGCGCCTGGATCATTTCTCAGAAAGGTGGTATGAAGGTTCTCGCCCCGCGAACCTGCCGTAATACTCGCCGAAGGAAGAAGTTTGGCAATGTCATGCATGCCCAAGGGAGCTTCCCTAGCACCCGGCTCACTAAGAAGCAAAGCTGAAAATGCGGGCTTGACCTCCAGGGCTGCGGCGATCAATTCATCCGTGCTGGTGGTAAATCCGGCAACCATTTTTAACTCGTCATTCAGAGTGAACAGGGCCACTCGCTCTACACGTGGAAGTGTCTTCACGAAATCGACCATCTGCTGCCGCGCGTAGAGTTGATCTTCAACCGGCGTGTTGAGAATATCGAACAACACTACATTAACTGCGCTATTTGTCGCCTGTTTGGGGAAATTGGTGAACTCGTTGGGACCGAGATGCAGATCGGGTACCGTCCCCTGCCTGGCCGGTACGTGTGGCTCGAACGACCGAAGAGGCTGCGGTTTTCCGTCTTCAAGGATTGTGAAATCGTCTTTCCCGAGGCCGCCGATCAGGTTGCCGTTCTGGTCTGTCGCGACCACATCCACGACCACCAGCCGGCTGCCGGAGTAGAACTTCGGAACTGATTCCTGCGGTGATTTTTGTTGTTTCTGGCCTTGACGCTCCGGAGCGGGCCACGCCGACCCGCCCACGGGCTCAGGCCTTCGGTTCTGAATCTGCGCCTGGATCTGAACTGAAGCTAGGAGAATTGTGGAACAGAAGGCAACGAGAAAAGATTCCCACAGCGGGATTCTATCCCTCATAAATAGACTCCTGATACGCGCTGCTTGGCTCTGGCTGGCCGGACCGGCGCTCATCCACCTATTTTATCGCTTGGGCTGCCGTAGCCAGGAACTCGTGCCAAGTCGACGCCACGTTAAGGATTGGAAGCTACCGCGCGCGGTGGCGAGTGTACAGCTAAACACGAGCGCCACGCAATTGCCGTGCAAGATACATAGGAATGAACGACGATGCACCTTCCACAGCCAAGAAAGGCCTAGGATCACGCCGGTTTGGAGCGGGGCGCTTCTCCCTGTGGCCTGGCTAGCCATCGGAATGCCTGTAACTGCGCCGATTAGGAAATTCAGCGCAAAAATGTTCGCCCAGAAGCGTGCCGCTTGGTGATAGCGCTCGTCTTTGTGGCGGAGAGCAAGCGTCTTTAGCACCACGATCAGCAATGCAAGGCCCATGCTTAGCTGCGGAAACAACTAGTGGTGATGGTGAACGCGAAATGGATTCTATGTAGTAATAGGGCAGTCACAATGAAAGTGTACTAAGCGAATTATTGGCTGTAATCGTGACCACAACGTGCACTCTCAAAACCCCCTCACGAATCGCCATAGGAACCCACTTTTGCTGTCGCGAGCAGTGACATCTGACTCAGCATGTTTGCAGGACGCTGACACCATTGTTGTTCGAGCGGAGATATGAAGGCGATTCAAGCAGAGGTCAATTCAGCGGAATAGCGTCGTGCTACGCCAACCCCGCGAAACCTTTTTAGGCAGCCTTCTCTCCTCGGAAGAACCAATGCACGCCATATTTGTCTGCGAGATGTCCATAGGTGCCAAACGGCATCTCTCGTAAATCGTCAAGTAGTGCTTTGTTTGCATCTATGGCGAGGCTGTCAAAAATTGCCCTCAATTCTATGTACTTTCCGCCATAAAGGTACATGGCAACTGTATTACCCTGTGTCGGTGTTCGGGTGGGATGCAGCCAGTCTGTCGCCGAAAGCTCTATGGCATTGCTTTTCAAATGGGCATACGCAACTTTTTGGTGCTGCCCCGGTGGCATAGAGTTTTTCATTGGAGTATCTGCGACCCTCGTGATACTCAATTCACCACCGAGACAGGATTGATAAAACACCATGGCTTCAGCACAGTTTCCGTCAAATAAAAGGAATGGGGTTAAATTAATCATGCAATCCTTTCTGGTTAGAACCGTGTTCTCGGACAGACTGCTCAAAAATCAAGGGCGTAATGTCGGCATTGTTCGGGCACCGTCTTCTTTGGCAGTCTGCTCTCATATCCTATTTCTCGAGCATTCCATCGAGCATGGTGGTAAACCGGGGCTGAATCTTGTGTGTCGCTATGAAGAAATTCTTTAGATGGCTGACATTACGGTCTCGCCGCATAGTTGCGATGCATTTCGTCACGGATGCGCCACGCCTGGAGGATATGGCCCCTTCGAGACATCCCAATACGTAGCATAGCCATGCGAACGAAGACGTGTCAGCTCATCCTGACTGAGTGGCTGTCGGCTTTGGCCGGGGTTGACGCTTATGGCCCTCATATACTGCTCAAAGCCGTGACGCGAGAATATCGCTAATAGGTGGATCGGGCTGCTGCTTATGTTCGTCGCTGAAATCCATGTGTTTCGAGGAATGAACACGAGGGAGTGGGCTGCTGCTTTCGCAGTGTGTTTCCGACAATGACCTCGGCGCCAGAATCTTCAAATAGAAGAAGTTCTTCAGCATTGTGGTGCTTATGAAATGGGATCGACTGGCGGGGAGCGAGGGTCTCGGCAAATACAAAGAAATCTTCTGAGTTGCCGAACTGACCGTCCACTTTAATCGTAAAAGGAACACCCCCCAAGGGACCGGAGCGGTGTATCAAGTGATCGCCGTTATCGTCTTGCAGGATCAATGGGAGCGGAACCTTGCAGGCTTGTCCGCCGGCCTTCGTGGTCCTCTGCTTCCCGTCGTTTTGTTTCTGGCCTATGGAGAAGCCGCCTATCAGCAACGCCAAAATCACTGCCGGCATCGCAGCGCTTCGCTTCATTCTGTTTTCCCCTCGTGACATAGCGCCCCGTGTATCGCGAACACCGTGCGTAAAGAGAGGGACTTTCGGCCGGCGATTTCATCGACCGGGAGCGCGACGTGAGGTCTTTCGTATTCGAGGTCGCGCTGCCATTTGCTGGCCAGTGCTTAGTTCTACAGCGATCTATATCCGTACGCACAAGGCCATATTCCAATGGTTCTCGCACTTGGCACAGTAAAGATGCCGGAGCAGGAGAACGAGACCTGTGAAGGCTGGAATTATGGCCCTCCTATACTACGGAGTAAATTTCATGATTAAGCTAAAAAGTAACCTTGATGGCCCCCTGCAAAATACGCGGATCAAGAGCGCTGGTGATGCGTCCGAAGCTGCTTGAAGCAAGGCTCGGATTTGGTGGGTTGAAGTTGGGATGATTCAACGCGTTAAATGCCTCAAAGCGCAGCGTGAGCTTCAGTCTTTCCGTGATGTTAAACATCCGGCTGACGGAGGCATCAATATCGAAGTACCCTGGCCCGCGTAGAGAATCGCGCCCGGCATTGCCGAAGGTGCCGAGCGGGTTCGGTACGAAAGAGGGATTCGCCTTGCTGGCATTCAAGAATTGATAGAGGGCTGCCGTGCGACTGCCGTGCGCATACGGATCCACGCCGGTCACATTGGGTCGGTCTACCCCTATACCGGTAAGCGAGTTGTCCGTGCCGGTGAGCGGGCTGAAAGGAAGGCCGGTCTGGTACCGCACGATAGGCGCGAACTCCCATTGGTTTAACATGGCCCTAATCAGCCGACTGCTAGTTTTTAAATCGCTGGTCACTACGCTCGTCATATTAAAGATGTGGGTTGCATCGTATGTGCATGGCCCGTAGTCAGAACGCGGATTATATGGATTCTGAATGACACCCTCGATGCCGATGGAGTTGATGGGACCGATGTGCATGCACTTGGACCACGTGTAGTTAACCAGCAGGGTGTAATTGTTGGCAAAACGGTGCTCGACCGCGACCAGCATGCCATGGTAGTCGGCAAAGCCCCGGTCGTAGGTCAGTGTCTGCTGGCCATAGTACTTTCCAATTGCGGGATTAGCGAGATTGAGAACCCTGCGGTTCTGGGTATTGGCTGTGGAAGAACACGCCTTGCCCACTCCGGGTGATATGGTAAGGGGGCCGCAACTTCCGGGACCGGTCCATGTTCCAGGTATGTACACTGCCGGATTCACTTCATTGCCCAACATCATGTTGTAAGTCCGATTGCCTAGGTACGAGAGCGACGCCACCCAGTTCGGCGAAAACTGGTGCTGCACTCCTGCATTCCACTGCGCCATGGTCACCGGCCTGATCTGGTCCGGAAGAATCACCTGTGAAGCAGCCTGAGGGAACACAAAATTCTTGGGAGGATTGAAGGGCAAGGGGAAAGGATTCCCTCCAGGCACTTTCGCCCAGGGATTGCTGAACTGGTATGGGCCGCTCTGATTGGAAACCGTGATTCCGTAGGGCAGATTATTGGCCGTGACACGGTAGGTGAGGTAAGTCCCCAGCGTGTCATACAGAATAGCTCCGCCTGTGCGAACCACGGTATTGCCGGATCCGTCTAAATCGTAGACAAAACCTAGACGCGGAGAGAAGTTCGTGAGTGTGTCCTTGGTGAAGGCTCTAGGGACGCCTGTATCTCCGTAAAAGAACATGCCCGCGGGTGCATTCGTGAACACCTGACTAGTTTGCCCGGCATTGAAAGCCGCCCGAGAGAAGCTACTACCGCGCGCGAACACGTCCTGAGGGAACAGTGTAGGTTCCCATCGCAAGCCAGCATTCATCACCAGCTTGGAAGTAATGTGGAAGGTATCCTGGCCATATAGGCCAAGCACGGTCTGACGGTATGCGATCTGTTGCGGCATGGTCTGCTCATACCGATTCATGTAGCCGGTCAGGAAATCAAGCAGAGGGTCGTTGCTGTAAATGCCACTGAACTGGAACCACCCATTGTCTTCGAAATGGCTGTTCACATTATTTTGCGTCCGTATAACGTCCACACCAAAAGCAAAGCGATGCTTGCCATGCATCCAGTCCAGATCATCTGCCTCCTGGAAACTGTTGACATTAAATATGCCCAGCGCGCCAGTACCGCTGCCGATGGCAAATCCGCCGTTGGTGACCGAGAGCTGAAGGTAATTGTTGGTTCCCTGATAGACGTTGTTCACTCCCAATGCTGCCGCATTGATGCCGTTCGCGTTGGGGCCACGGTCAATGCGCCGCCGGCTGAAGGCGAAGTGAAAGGCATTTACCAGCTGTGGGCTGACAGTATAGGTCTCACCTAATGCGAATGACTGTACCCGCTGCGCATTGCCCGAAGTGGCAGTTACCAGAATGTTTTTGGGATTGAAAAACGCCGCCAAATTGTAGTCATCGTAAAAGTATCGGCCGTAAACTATGTTCTTAGAATTGATATTCCAATCCACACGGCTGATGTATTGAGTTTCATTTGACTGTACAGGGGTGCCGAACAATACCTTGCCGCACGGATCAGTTGTGGTTGGCAGGTAGGTCGCGAGTTTTAGCGCCGCGGGATCAAAACGTGCAGGGTTGATATGGTAATTAGTGAGGGGGCTGCCGGTGGCTGGGTCTTTGATTACTCTGGCTGCCCCATTAGATTGGCAGCCTGGACCATCGAGCTGGCTAAAATCACCGGCCAACGCCGCCGTGGTTGCCACGAAGGCGGTGGTTGCGGAGGGATCCTGGCGGATGCGCGAACTCTGGTAGCCGCCAAAGAAAAACAGCTTATCGCGAATGATTCTTCCGCCAAAAGTACCTCCGAATTGGTTGCGCTTCAGGCT
>JAFAPG010000496.1 GCA_019247235.1 Acidobacteriota bacterium | reverse complement strand
TCAGAGATCACAAGCAGCTTTGCTTGGCGATTTGTAGTAAAAACAGGAGCCCTGAACCACACACAGGCGACAAGATTCACCTCTGAATAACGCCGGTGCTCTTTACCTATTCGGTCATCCAGGCACTGTTCTTACTTGCAGGAACTCAGGACGACCTTTCGTCCTCAGGGGCAAACTTTGTATACACGTGTACAGGCTGCAAACTACGCACTTACGAAAAAGCGTTTCTAAAATGACCGAGCGGTGGGACAACCCTCCACTCTGCTCGTGGATCTAAGGGCGACGGTGGCGACGGACCCCGATGGTTCTTCGCGACCTTCAGAAAATTCGACGGTCTAGCTCGAAGGTTCTGCACAACAACGACCTTTCTGGTTGCAGATCAGACTAGGCCCTCCGCTTGATCAGCTTATGCATTTCACTGGGCGCCAAATACGCGAAGACGTTTTCGCGTGGCGATTTAGTTGTACACCCGAATTAACATGCACTTCGATTCCCAGCGCCCATTACTCTTTCGTGCGAAAGGAACACCATGCGCGACTGCTTCTTTAGATATGCCATCAGCATCTTCACCTTACTGTGTTTGACGGGTTTGGTCGCGCGGGCGCAATTAACCGTGATGAATGCATCGGATGCCGTCTATCGGTCGAGTGGAACCGTGGTGGGTACGGCGGTCACCCTTAACCAGAACGGATACATTGGAACGTTTATTTCTCTCAGTGCTCCTGGGCCAGTAACCGTCTCGGTAGTCGCACAGGGCGTTCAGGGTTCCAACGGGACACTGGCGTCCATGAGCATCGTGCTTGACGATTCGAAGGGGACGTGGAGTGTGGGGCCGAATGCATTGACATATGCAATTTCAGGTACCCTGCCAGCAGGCACGCACGTCGTACGTGCGCAATTCGATAATGCTCTGGCGGCTCCAGGTGCTCAGCTGACAATCAGCAGTCTCAGCGTAAATGGCGCGGCGCTTGAGAATTCCAGCGACCCGAATCTCTTGAACAGCGCAGCCTTGGCTGCATCTGACACGTACATTCAGAACTTCCGTCGCGGAACTGTAACCCTGAACTTGAGCGGCATCGCGCCCAAAGGCGCCGCGGTGCAAATCGACCTGGTGCGGCACGCCTTTCGCTTTGGCGAAGAGGTCCCGGGAACTGATGACGCCAGTGTGCAGCAGTACCTTGCGCCGAGTCCTGCGCCCAGTTCACCTGCCGGGATCTACCAGCAGCACTTTCTGGCGCTGTTTAACAGCCTTACTCCGGGAAATGCAGGCAAGTGGCAATATAACGAACCCACACGCGGCGATGTGACGATGCAAGGCGTCGATGACGTTCTTGCCTTCGCGCAACGCAACCATTTACGGGCGCGCATGCACAACCTGATTTGGGGAAGTCAGCAGCCGACCTTCACCAGCCAGCTTGCAGTCGAAGCCGAAACCCCGACAGTCTCGGGTGTAAATGCCCCTGCCGATGATCTGATGTCGGCGGTCCAGTTTCGAATCGGGTATTACGTCCAGCAACGTGCCACTCAGTTCGACGCCTTGGACGTGTACAACGAAAGCGCGCATACGGGCGCATGGCAGCCGGGTGATGTGCAGACGGGCGGAGGATGCGCGTGCGCAGATTATTGGAACATCTTTGGCGTGAGCGGAATCGCGTCTATCTACAGCAGCGCGTCGAAAGCAGCAGCTATAGCTGGCAACTCAGGGCTCAAGCTCTTTACGAACGAATACAATGTGCTGCAAAACTCGGCTGTACCGCCGCCGTACAGTGGAGCGCCTTATTACGTAAACGATCCATATGCGAACTGGTACCGACAGCACGTCGAATCTATTCTTTCGGCAGCCGGGGCAGTAAGTGCAATCGGCACGGAGTACTACTCTGTCGGCACAATTGCCACGGGCGATAACTCATCGCATAATGCCTCCAGGATTCTGCAGACATGGAATAACCTCGCGGTACTCGGCTTGCCGATCGAGCTAACTGAATTCGGGATTCAGGCTCCTAGCAGCGGAAGCGACAATCCCCAGACCGACGCGCAAATCCTGAACGAGTCCATGCGACTCGCATTTGGCAATCCTGCGCTACAAGGCTTTACGATGTTCGGTTTTTGGGGCGGCGACATGTGGAGTCAAGCACCTTATGCAGCGCTTTACGACACGAATTGGAATCTGACTCCCGTCGGGCAGGCATATCTTGATCTCATGCAACAGTGGAGTACACAGGTTTCATCCACGGTCTCGAATAAATCTGTGGTTTCCTTCACGGGCTTCTATGGGGATTACACACTTACTACCGGCGGAAAAACCTACGCGTTTTCTTTGGTGAAAGGAGCCAAGGGATCCCCGGTGCTGACTCTGGTGCAGTGATGACTGCGCAGGCACAAGGGAGGACCCCGAGACCGGGCATTTTGTGGAACTCACAATTCACTGGGGTAGTGCAAAGCAGATTGTGTCAGCAAGGATAGGCAGATCAACCTAGGAGAATCCTGCAATGCAAAGGTCATACCCTCGCCATTGTGCGCTGTGCGTGTTCCTATTGAGCTTAGCATTTGCCGGCGCGCCCTGCGCATTTGCTCAGGAGAATACCTCTGGCGACTCGATCACTCCACTGGTCTACAACGTTGAGAACAGTGGTGCGAACAACCAAGCTGTCTTTCCAAGTTTCGAGCAGCTCCCCATCATTCGACCGTTGCCTGACGCTTTTCAATTCTTCGACGGAACTCGCAACACGGGGTTCTCAAGTTGGGAGCGTAGGCGTAACGAAATCAAAGCTGCGATCGAAGAATATGAGATTGGCCCAAAGCCAGACTGCTCCGATTGCGCCATTTATGCGGCTTATGCCCCGGACAGTAATGGCGGAGGCGGGATACTGACCGTAGTTGTGACGAGGAACAACCGGTCGCTCAAGCTTACTTCACACGTTTACCTCCCATCGGGAACCGGTCCCTTTCCAGCGTTGATCGTTATGTCGCTCGCTCCCAGTTCTGGAATCAATACCGGTAGTCTGCCATCGAGCATCTTTTCCAGCCGTCCGATTGCAACCGTGGACTTCGTTCATGATGATGTAACGCAGTATGCAGCAGGACAACAGATCGACCATTCTGCTGACCCGTTTTATCTGCTTTACCCCGAATTGTGCGCGGGAACATGCACTGGCACTCTCAACAACTCGGGACAGTACGCGGCATGGTCATGGGGCGTGAGCCGCATCATTGATGGACTTGAGATCGTTACTCATCAAGCCGCCAGCCCACTTCCCATCGATCTTAAGCACCTGGCTGTAACCGGATGTTCCTATGCCGGGAAAATGGCACTGTTCGCCGGCGCATTCGATGAGCG
Organism: Acidobacteriota bacterium; assembly: GCA_019247235.1. Taxonomy (GTDB): domain Bacteria; phylum Acidobacteriota; class Terriglobia; order Terriglobales; family Acidobacteriaceae; genus Gp1-AA145. The sequence goes on along the minus strand of JAFAPG010000496.1, from coordinate 473 downwards.
AATTGCGCTTACGATTGCCCAGGAAAATGGCGGGGGTGGGGCTCCGTCCTGGCGGGTCTCGCATGAAATCGAGGCGCAAGGTAGCGTTGAGCTTGTCGATGATACCGACTATTCATGGTTTGCTCACAAAATGCAGCAATTTGCCGGGGACAATGTTTACAAAATTCCCGAGGATCATCACGAGCTCATGGCCATGGTGGCACCACGGGCTTTACTCGAAACCGGAAATACGAGTTTTTATTGGCTGTCAAATCGCTCCAATTACATTTCCGCACGCGCAACACAACACATATACAACACCTTTGGAGTTGGAGATAGATTCGGTTTCTATATAGATGGCGGACATCAGCATTGTGCCACTCTTCCAGCAGAGGCCCCCGCCATAGCGGCCTTTGTTGACAAGTTTATGCTCGGAAATATGACCGTGAGCACAGACGTGGAGGTCACTCCGTTTCCCAACCTCGATTACTCAA
>JAFAPG010000495.1 GCA_019247235.1 Acidobacteriota bacterium | reverse complement strand
GCGTTTCAGGTAATTCATGATGGCTTCATCCATCTGGTTACCAGCCATGCGCACCGAACGCGAATATACGATGCCGCTCAAAGAGATAACCGCAATGTCGGTCGTGCCGCCGCCGATATCCACCACCATGTTGCCCGACGGCTCGGTGATGGGCAGGCCGGCTCCGATGGCCGCCACCATTGCCTGCTCAACCAGGTAAACCTCGCTGGCCTTGGCGCGGTAGGCAGAGTCCATCACCGCGCGTTTTTCCACCTGCGTGATCTCTGAAGGCACGCCAATCACGATTCGCGGATGCACCAGCATCTTGCGGTTGTGCGCCTTCTGGATGAAATAGTTCAGCATCTTTTCCGTGACTTTGAAATCGGCAATCACGCCATCTTTCATAGGCTTTATGGCCACGATGTTGCCGGGCGTGCGGCCGAGCATCTCTTTCGCCTCTTTCCCCACGGCCTCGACTTCATTGGTATTCTTGTTTAAGGCCACGATAGAGGGTTCGTTGACGACAATGCCCTTCCCCCGGGCATATACCAGCGTGTTGGCTGTTCCCAGATCAATGGCAAGGTCGCTTGAAAAGATGCTGAACAGCGACCGCATATTGTGAAAGCGCGATGAACCGTTGTGAAATCCGTTGCTGGATGGCATACCTGACTACTTCTCTCTTTTAGGATCTGTAATCGGACTAAGTCTCACACCTCGGCGCTTGATCTACAGGCCGAAGCCCCCTCCAACTTCTATGCAATTGTTCTGGATCCTGTACTCCGTATTGTATGGGAAGTACTGAATCCACGAGCAAAATAAAGTTCTTCGAACCCCACTCGAACCCGGTCGCGAATCTACTGGATCACTACCTTTTGCTGCTGCGTGTTCACACCACCCTTGGTGTTCTGCGCGGTGATGGTGATCACACTCTCACCGCTCGGTAAGGGCGGCATAAAATAATGAAAGCTTCCGTCGCTCGCTATCACGGGCACCTCGTGCCCGTTGACCATCACCCGCGCGCCTCCCTCGGTTTTCCCCGTCAGCTCGATCACGTGACCGTGCTGGATGAGGGGATCGATTTCTAGAGCGATGGTGTTATCGTCGGGCTGCCGAGCGATGATGGTGAAGCGGTTGCGTTCGCTCTCGACTGACTCTCTTCCTCCCGCGTCATAGGACTGCACTAACCAGTAGTACGGACCCTCGGCTAAACCGGAGACCAGCACCGCCGGTGAGGTGATCCGGCGGTCGACCACTAGCGAGGAGAAATAGGGATTGCGGGAAATCTGTAGATGATAGCCCTTGGCATTGACCATCGGACTCCAAGAGAACTCAACCGGCTTGGAATCGCTGGCCACAAAGATTGGCATCATGTTGGCGGGCGAGATCGGCGTAGGTGGTCCAATCTCCTTAACTTTTTCCATGTGCTCGGCATTCGCCGTGAAGCTCACCTTTTCCCATCCCGCTAGCGCTAAGGTCTCGCCATTGCGCTCGACCGTGCCACTTCCCTTGGTGATCAGCAGCTCGTCCTGTGTTGATTTGGGATCTTTCACCACCCGGGCAGCGCTGTCGGGGCCGATCGATGCGGTCGCCCCGTCCATGTCGACCTGCGACCTGGAGCCTTGCGTGTAGGTGGCCGTCGTCAGGTCAACGGTTCCAGTGTTCAGACGCACGACGACGTCGGTTTGCAGGTGCTGGTTGGCGGAATTTTCCTCGATCACAATCAGCGAGTCCTGCTTGACCGTGTAGTTGGTACCATCATTGAACACAATCTTTGCCATGCCCTCGGAACCGGTCTGAATGACATCGCCTTTGTCGAGGGGGATGTTGTAATCAGCTCGTACCCAGCTATTGCTGTTTGCCTTCTTGATGCGCACCGTGCCATCGAGCGCGGTGATATGCGCCTGTTGCGCCGCTCCCGAAGCCGAGCCGCCCGAGTTCGCCGGTTCAGCCAGGTGCTCAAGAAGGTTGGTTAGCACGTTGCTCGCTGCCTTGACCCCATGTTCGGTGAACTCGGGAAATGCCAAGCGGGTACCCACAGCCATCAACCCTAGGACCCCGAAAATCATCAGAATTACGCTGCGATAAGTAACCGTCTTCCAAGCTATTTGAATTCCGGATTTGCGACCCGACGGCACTAAACTCCTTCCCGCGCTGGAGATATTTCCGAGTTACGCACCCGATTATTGCAGGCAGGATCGACGGGGGTAATGAGAATCGCTCCCTCTCTGATTACTGAGGTCATTCAAGCCCACGGCGTCCCCCCTAGGGGCGCGGGATGATGCTTGTTTTGAGGCGGATGGCGGCAGATCGACGTCGGGATTCGATAGCAACCACCGAAGCTCGGCCGCCGCGGGCCTCGCGCCCCTACCTAGCCGACTCGAACCTCTCAGCTTCCTTGCCCCCTCCTCGGCGCGAGGGTTAGCATGAAAACACTTGTGGAGGTTTTATGGCCGACACCCTGACCAGCCCCGTCATCGAAGGAAGTTCTTCCCGTCCAAACATTTACCACAACTTGATTGACGGCGAATGGGTGGAATCCTCAACCGGGGAGACGTTTGAGAATCGTAATCCCGCCGATACACGCGACGTGGTCGGGATCTTCCAGCGCTCGGCAAAGGCCGATGGCGACTCGGCCATCGAGGCAGCAAAGCGGGCCTTCGCCAAATGGAGGCTTTGTCCTGCCCCGCGCCGGGCGGAAATCCTCTATCGCGCCGGGGAACTGCTGGCCGAACGCAAAGAGGATTACGCTCGCACCATGACCCGTGAAATGGGTAAGGTCCTCAAGGAAACCCGGGGAGATGTGCAGGAGGCGATCGATACTGCTTACTACATGGCGGGCGAAGGGCGGCGCCTGTTTGGTCCTACCACACCTTCGGAGCTGCCCAACAAGTTTGCCATGGCCGTGCGCCAGCCACTCGGGGTTTGCGCCATGATCACGCCTTGGAATTTCCCCATGGCCATTCCCTCCTGGAAGTTGCTGCCCGCCTTGGTCTGTGGCAATACCTGCGTAATTAAACCTGCCCAGGATACGCCGCTCTCCACTTTCAATTTGGTGCGAGCCCTGAGCGACGCCGGCCTACCCAAAGGTGTGGTGAACATTGTCACCGGCTTCGGAGGCGAAGCCGGGACTCCGATGCTCGAACATTCTCAAGTACGGGCGGTTTCCTTTACAGGATCAAGCGCCGTCGGCAAGATCGTAGGCACGGTGGCGGCTCAGAGCTTTAAGCACTGTTCGCTAGAGCTTGGCGGTAAAAACCCCATGATCGTTCTCGATGACGCTAATCTCGAACTTGCCATCGACGGTGCTCTTTGGGGGGCCTTCGGCACTACGGGGCAGCGTTGCACGGCTACTAGCCGCATCATCGTGCAAAAAGGGGTATACCGCGAGTTCGTCAAGCGCTTGGTCGAACGGACTCGGAAACTGCGCGTCGGCAACGGACTTGATGAAATCACCGAGGTGGGACCAGCTATCAATGAGCGCCAGCTTGAAACCGATCTCGGCTACATCGAGATTGGAACCGGCGAGGGCGCCAAGCTTGAGTGCGGAGGACACCACCTCGACGCCGGCGAGTATCGCTACGGCTGGTTCGTCGAGCCAACCGTGTTTAGCGATGTTGACCCCAAGATGCGCATCGCCCAGGAAGAGATCTTTGGCCCCATCGTCTCAATTATCCCCGCCGAGAGCTTCGAAGAAGCGGTCTTGATCGCCAATAACGTGGAGTACGGTCTTTCCTCTTCCATCTACACCCGCGACGTTAATAAGGCATTCGTGGCCATGCGCGACCTGTACGCGGGCATCACCTACATCAACGCGCCTACCATCAGCGCCGAAGTTCACCT
>JAFAPG010000491.1 GCA_019247235.1 Acidobacteriota bacterium | reverse complement strand
TGTCGGTGGCACAAGAAGCCGATGCCGACGCGCTCAAAGGCATGCTGCGGAGTGCCGGGATCACAGACGTTGAGGTTCCATTTGGCCCGGCAGGTATTGTCCAGGCCGCCACCGCGCCCGAAGTCGATTTCGTAGTCAGCGCTATCGTCGGGGTTGCCGGCCTTGAGGCGACCTATGAGGCGGTTCGCGCGGCAAAAACCGTCGGGCTAGCCAATAAAGAGTGTCTGGTGGCGGCCGGGGAACTGATCACCTCCGAGGCGCGACGACAGGCAAAGCCGCTTCTGCCTATTGACAGCGAACATAACGCGGTTCATCAATGTTTACGAGCCGGCCGCATGGAAGAAGTCTGCCGTATCTGGCTCACCGCCTCGGGGGGGCCCTTCCTGAATACCCCGCGGTCGAAGTTTAGTGAAATCACTGTCGAACAAGCGCTCAGCCATCCTACGTGGAAAATGGGCCATCGCATCACCATCGATTCCGCCACTTTAATGAATAAAGGCTTTGAAGTGATCGAAGCCTGCCGATTGTTCCACTTACCTCCTGAACAGGTTGGCGTGATTGTGCATCCCCAATCTACCATTCACTCCCTGGTCGAATATGTCGATGGCAGTATTCTTGCTCAACTTTCTGTGACCGATATGCGCTTGCCGATCCTTTACGCGCTAAGCTACCCGGAACGCATGGCCTACGACCTGAACCTAAGTCTCAGAGACTTAAGGCACCTCGATTTCTGCCCACCCGACATGGAAAAATTTCCCTGTCTGCGCCTGGCTTATGAGGCTGCGGAGGCGGGTGGGGGTAAGACGGTGGCGCTCAATGCTGCGGATGAAGTTGCGGTTTCGGCCTTTCTGGAGGGCAACATCCGTTTCGACGAGATTTCCGTGTTAATAGGGGAAGTCGTCGGTGAAACGCCCGTCGGTAAGTTGGAATCTATTAAGGAAGTGCTGCGCGTTGACCGGGAGGCACGCGCTTGCGCTCGCGAAAGGGTAGGTCGCCTGATCCGGAGACCAGCTATTCCCGCTTCGGTTCGCCAGCCAAACTAAGACCTATGAATTCAGTCCTTATTTCGCTCGTCTCAGTAGTGGTCATTTTGGGTTTCATGATCTTGATTCATGAATTCGGCCACTACGCCGTGGCCAAGTTGCTGGGAGTGCGCGTCGAACAGTTCGCGATTGGCTTTGGTAAGCGCCTGGTAGGCTTCAGAAAAGGTGAGACCGACTACCGTCTCAATGCTATTCCCCTCGGGGGATACGTACGAATGAGCGGGGAGAATCCCATGGATGAACGGACTGGCGATCCCCGGGAGTTTCTCTCTCATCCTCGTTGGCACCGGTTTCTCATCGCCATAGCTGGTCCGTTCATGAATATCCTGCTGGCCGTGGTGTTGCTGACCGGAGTCTACATGGTGCACTACGAATACGCGGCCTACATGGACAACCCCGCAGTCGTCGGCTACGTCGAGCCGGGGTCGCCGGCAGCGAAAGTAGGCGTACAGCCGGGCGATCGAATCGTCCGCATCGACGGGGTCGGGAATCCAACCTGGGAACAGGTCAGCGTCAAAGAGCTACTCAATCCAAATCAGCCGCTGGATTTCGCCGTTCAACGTGATTCGAAAATCGTCGAAGGCTCAGTGGTGCCTGCGCCCATCACAACCTCGGAAATTGGCTCCGCGGGATGGTACCCAAACGAGCCGGTCATTGTCGGTGAGCTCGACCCCGGATTACCCGCGGAAAAGGTCGGAATTGTTCCCGGAGACCGAATCGTTTCGCTCGACGGCCAAGCCATTCCCTCCATCCAAGTGATGATCGAGCGTCTGCAACAAACCAAGAACAAAGCCGTGATGATCGAGGTTGAGCGCGACGGAAGGAGACTTAGCTTTAACGTGACTCCGGTACTGGCGCCCGCGGCCCGAGGCGAAAACCATTACCGCTTGGGTTTCAAGAACGCTGCTCCCACCAAAGTCACCCGCTTGTCCTTCCCGGAAGCTATCAGCCATTCACTGGCAGACAATAAACGTTATTCGGTCATTTTGCTTGAGCTGGTAGGCAAACTGGTTCAACACAAAGTATCGTTGCGCACCGTCTCTGGGCCGATTGGAATTGCCCAGCAAGCCGGCGCAGCCGCGCAGGAAAAGGGCTGGACCCCGCTGCTCGCCCTCACCGCCGCCATCAGCCTCAACCTAGGCATATTCAATCTCCTGCCCATCCCCATTATGGATGGTGGAGTCATCCTGCTGCTGGGCATTGAAGGATTGATGCGCCGCGACATCAGCCTACCGATCAAGGAACGGATCTACCAGGCGGCCTTTGTATTCTTAGTTCTATTTGCCGCCTTGGTAATTTATAACGACATTGCGAAAACTATCGCGCAAAGACTGCCGTAACAACTTCGTCACCTCCAGGTCCGATCACGTTAGATCTTATTGAACTCTAATTAACCAGCAATCTAGATGAGAAATGAA
>JAFAPG010000490.1 GCA_019247235.1 Acidobacteriota bacterium | reverse complement strand
GGAGTTCGCCTGTCATTCTCGAGCATGAACACATGCACGCAACCGGCTTGGCGCGCTCGCTTATGGCGGGCCCGGCCACGGGATTATGGCTCGGGCTCTGGCTGCACGCTTGAGGCGTTTGTCGAAGCGAAGCGCAACCAGTTACGTTGATAGGCGAATGAGATCGCGAGCAGCAAAATTCCCAAAGCGCTGAAGCTGAGGATGCGGTATAGGCGATCAAGCTGAGAGGTGTCGTAGACAAATATCTTTCCCGTCGCCAGGGCAACGACAACAAGCGCCTGCCAACGAATGAAAGCCGACCCGCGCCAGAAGCCAATGACCATCAATATCCCGCCATAGGCCATCCCCAAGGCGGAATATGTGAATCCCCGGGCGATTTCGATCGCGCGAACCTGTTGAGCACCTGGGCCAGCTTCATCGACTGTGAGGTTGTGAATCGAAACCAACTGTTTGGAATAGTAGTCGCTGACCTCCAGGCAAAGCGCCCTCAGGGCAAGCGCATTCATCACTACCGCCGCCAGCCGTCCCAGGTTGCGCGCTCGCGTGTTCTTCCCTTTTGCGGCGTTTCGGGCAAGCGCCGCGGATAGGGCAATCGCCGCCGCGTGCACGCATATCCGCATATTGCACAACAGGTGGGCGGGAGCAAAAGTATCAATCAAGAGCAAGCGAAAAATGCCAAGCACAGTAGCGAGTGCCGCAAACACAATTCGATCATCCGAACGCCAGCGCCTGGGCAGGAACAGCAGCAATCCCGCCTCAAGGAACCAGCCGAGGGTAACCCAATAGTTGTCGAGGCGAATAGCAATGGCGATGGTGACGAAGGCAAAGGCCAACACCAGATGGATTCGCCCTAGACTTACCGCCGCGCTAGAGGCCCGCGACCGCTGCCCTAATCGCGCTAGCAGCAGATAAGCGCCCGCCACTAGAAATGTAAGCTCAGCCATGGAATGACGATTAACCGCCATGAGCATGATGTAGCACTGGACAAAATAGGTTAAGGCGTTGAGAACTGCCAGTGTTGCGCCTGAGATTCCGCCCGCCCCTTCCCGGCTGGTGCCGAGCCAAGCACCAAGCGCAAAGATGACGAAGAAGCTGGTGGCAAAGGTGAAGGTAGGTGGGAGTTGGGCGCGATCATAAAATTCAACATACCAGCTCGCAAACAAAATCCCCGTCCCCCCCCATCCCAGGAACAGTATTCGGCGCCAGGGCTTGAGCGCCATCAATGCCAAAATGCCTAGATCGAGCAGCACCAAGTAGGAGAAGAGAGCAATTTCGCGGTTTTCTCCTGTAGAAAGTAGCACCGGGGTAGAGAACCCGCCCGCGATCGCGAACCAGGCCAAAACTTCCGCGTCCTCAGCCAGCGCCAGGCCGCAGGCTGACGCGGTAACTACCACCATCGAAGAAAACACCACGCCTGAGGACAAGAGGTGATAAATCTGGAATGACGCCCACAGCGACAGATACAGCGCTCCAATGCCGACCGCCTTTAGTGAATAAGAAAAAATCTGATATCCACCCCTGCGGAAGCGCTCGCTCCAGAGTACGACGCCAAGGCCAGCGCTTAATCCGATGGCTACACGGGTCGGAGGTCCAATCCAATTGTTATCAAAAGCAAATTTCAGGAAGTAGGAAACCGCGGTCAAAAACGCCGCTATTCCCAATCGATTGAGCCAATGCGATCCGATACGGGCCTCGAGATCGGGCCCCGCTTTCGGCGCGAGCAGAAGGGGCGCGCTACGGGCAGAAAGACGCTCACTTCGAGCTCCGTCGATCTCGGGAGAGGTCGGCGAAGAGGATGCAGCATCGGTCGAAGGATGCTTAGATGCCGCAACATTGAGTATTCGCTCTAAGCGCTCGACGCGTGACCTGAGTTCGCGCACTTCCTCGATCAATCGTGTCAAGTCGTCCTGCGATATCTCCAAACTTGCTCCCTGGGCCGCTCTCTAGGATTTCGCCTCCCGCGAAGCCTTCTTCATTCTCGAAAGCCAAGGCTTTCTGATGTCCATCCGCGCGAGCGGAGGCGCGGCAAACCTGCCTTCACTCAACTCAGCAGTGCGCCTTCTTCGCCCAATTCCAAGCCGTCGAGACAATCTCCTCGAGCGATCGTCGTGCTTTCCACTGAAGCAGTTCCTCGGCCAGAGACGGGTCCGCTACCAACTCGGCAGGATCGCCGGGGCGACGCGGAGCTATGCGGGTAGGGACCTTTTGACCCGTCACCCGCTCGACGGTGGCGACCACCTCTTTGACCGAGTGTCCTTGGCCGGTCCCCAGGTTGACTGCCCTCGAATCTGGCCGCGACAGCAGTTCAAGACCAAGCACGTGGGCTTCGGCCAGGTCATTCACATGAATATAATCGCGAACGCAGGTTCCATCCGGAGTGGAATAGTCATCGCCAAAGATTTCGAGCGCAGCACGTCTTCCCTGAATGGTTTGAAGAATGAGGGGAATCAGATGCGTTTCCGGCTCGTGGCACTCCCCAACCGCCTCAGATTCGTCCGCGCCGGCAGCGTTGAAATAGCGAAAGCTCACATAACG